>JAKSPG010000079.1 GCA_024405075.1 Elusimicrobiaceae bacterium
CGGGTAGCGGTTTGCCCTTGCGGATACGCGCGGAAAACACTTTTAACCAGGTTGGCTTTGGCGGCTTCTTGGGCCAGTTGTACGCGGGCAGTTACTCCTGCGTTGCGCGCGGCCGCATACATGCTGGTTTGCAGAGCTGTCATATCTACCAGTCCCGTAACAGTGGGGAAGCCGGGCCGAACGAGTACGGCCGGGGATAGTTGCGCTTTAACAGGCAACGTAACCGCCAGCGCCAGCAGCAATAAGATGAGATGTTTTAGTTTGTTCATAAACTATTGTGGGATTAATTTCATTCCCATGCCGCCATCAATAATTGTTTTTTCTTTTAAATCGTACGTTACGTGGTATATATCCGAAAGGGTCGTTTCCAACGGGCCATACACAATTCCCGGTGCGTTGTGATAGATATTTAACGTGATAAATCGGGCGTTTGGTAACTGTTCCATCAGCGTACTGTACGGGAATTTGTTACGTACATTTTGGCGGAGCATACGGTGGCCTTGTTCATCAGCCAGGTATATACTTGAAATAAAATCATTTATGTGCAAATCAATGATTTTGTGCTCCCCCAACATCAGCGGAAAGGTAGATTTTTCCGGGTCGTTATGATAGGCCGCTACCAGAGTGTGTAAATACGAAGATTTCGTGGCAAAGCCGGTGTGTTCCAAAGATGAATTTTCCTCTCCGGTGCCTGTAAACATACCAACCACCTCGCCGGATGAATTAACAACCGGGCTACCGCATAGCCCTGCTACGCCTCTCCAGGTGGTACCCAAAGGGAACCGCAGCGAAATAAGAGTGCTCTTGGATAAGGATTTCTCCGGTACAAAAGTTAATTCCTGGTGGACAAAGCCAATAGTTTGCAATTTGTCCCCCATTTCCGGTTCTTGTTCGGCCAGCGTAAGTGGAGTAAGCAAGTACTCATCTTCCGGGTTGAATTTAACAAGCACCATATCCAACGTCATCGGCGACGAAACACGGACCATTTTCCCCGGTATATCTTTGCGCTGGCCCTTTACCGTCATGCGTGCGGTAATATAGGAATCTTGAGGGTTTTGGTAATAATTCATCGGTATTCCGTGCGTAGCAACAACCCCAAAAATTTCCTCTTTGCCGTTGTATACTGTTTTGAAAACAAATCCGGAAAGGGCATGTATGTTTTCCTTTCCTTGCGGATAGACGCGAAATACGCTTTTTGCAACGGTGACTGACCGTTCAAGTGCCAGTTGCGTTTGGGAAATTCCTCTCTCTACGGCGTTGGCAAGTTGGCCAGGCACATTTTGTGCGCTCAAAGGCAACGCCGCCCCTAAAAGCAAGAGGAAAAGATATTTTAAATAGTTCATACTTTTATTATAAGAGGGATATGAGCGGCGGCGCAAGGGTCAAAAGTCCTATAAAGGGCGTAGGGCCTTTTAACCTCTGGGAAGTTATTTAGTTGCGTTTCCCGCGCCATAATTGGCGCGTTTAGTGGCGGCTCTTTGTGCTTCTTGCAATTGCGCGCGCACGTTATCCAGCGTCTGTTTGGCCTGGCTTTGCGTTTGGACGCGCGGCGGCTGGCCGGGAGCCGGTTGGGCGGCTTGTTTGTATGGAGCAATTATCAGTTTAAGTAATAAACCGATAATCAACGCTGTTAGTAATAATCCGATGAGAGACATCCCTTTTCTGTTTTGCATAATTATAAAACAATTTCTATGGGCAGGCCTTGCAAATCTTTGTTACTATCGCGCATTGGTTTCAGGGCAGCTACGTCCGTCAAGTGGATAGCAAAAATAATTTCTTTGTTTTTCTTTTTGAGTACGTTGCGTACCGCCGCGAGTGTTTGCCCGGTAGCTAGAATATCATCTATGTAGATAAAAGAGTTAAAGTTATTTAGCAAATCTTCGTCCACTTCCATATTGTAGGACGTATATTCGTTGGTAATGCGGAAAGCGTACGGATGATTGGGAATTTTGCCTTCTTTGCGTATTAACATCAGCGGCAAATTTAGCGCGTGCGCCACAGGCGCGGCAAATAAAAATCCGCGTGATTCCGGCGTGATAATAGCTGTTTGGTTGCGCTTAATTTCGGGCAATGCGTTTTTGATAGCGGTGCAGAACGCATCAATAGCGGCAGCGAATTGTGCCGGGTTTTGTAGTAGCGGGTTGATGTCAATAAAATTGATACCCGGTTTAGGGTAATCTTTTACGATATTGAGTTTGAAATTGAGTTTGTTCATAATACACTCCCGGAAAACAACCTACTTAGTATAACAAATTTTAGGCGTAGCCGGTATTATCGATATCCATACCCATTCGTACTGCTATTAGGAGTTTTTCTATTTGTTTCGTTTTTGCAAATTTCATGTGCGAGGGGTTGGTAGGCAAAACAGGTATGTAGATCTCCAGCTTGCCTACGAAAGTTTATTTGGTGGCTAATAAAACGGGAATCTTGCTGATACAAGTAACACTCAATGTAGTTGAGTGAGTTTGAAATTTGGCAATGCCCCCAGGGGTAATAATAATATCCATACGTTCCAACAGTATTGGAAGATGTGGGGGTGGGTAATTGCACACCTAATGTTTCCATATCCGTGGTATATTCTGCGTTAGATAAATAATAAACTTCTTCCGCTTGGGCAATTCTTGAGGCCAATGTTTTGACGGTGATATAGCGGCTTTTCCATACGGCTTTTTGGTATTGCGGCAACGCTACCGCGGCGAGTATGCCGATGATAAGGACAACAACTAATAATTCAATAAGGGTAAATCCCCGGTTTTTTCTTTTCATTTTACACTCCTATGATTGTTTCGGAGCGTAAAAAAACGGCCGCTATAAGCGAGCCGAGACTAGTGACTACCCATAACAGCCGTGGTCTGCAAACAGCAGACACTCGGCACTGTTTAGTGGGGTTATAAGGCCCACTGAATAGTGCCTAAAACGACTGTTTTTGGACTAGTCTCGTGCCGGAATCCCGGCTCTGCGTTTCTTAAACGCTTCCAAAAACAGAATAAAATTTTTTAGGGTTTCATCCCGGAAAAGACAGATGATAAGATGATTTTTCAGATTTGAGCTGTATTTGTGGGGCAAGTTGCCCGCATAGGCGTATTATTGTCTGGGCGTTTGGGCTCGCTTAATTACGCGATACTTTACAAGTTATATTTTTTATTATACAATATATGCGTAAGGATTTTGGTGCATTAGCCGTTTGATGCGCAAGGGTGAAACCGCTACAAAACTGCATGCACGAAAGCCCGCTAATTTGATATAATAAATTGTATTAAGTTAGCAGTAAGGCAAAAAATTCCTAACCGGCCCGACGGAGAACACGGACCGGAAAGGGGTTTTCTGCCGATAAATTATTTGTAAAAATTTCGTAAAAAAGTATTTAAGGAAAAATCAAAAATGGCAGAAAAAACAGCAAAAAACGCCAAGGTAATTGGCCAAGAAAGAATCCGCATTAAATTGCGTTCTTATGACCATCGCATGCTGGACGCTTCGGTTGCGCGCATTGTAGAAACCGCGCAAAAAACCGGTGCGCTCGTAGCGGGTCCTGTTCTGTTACCGGTTCGGATTAAAAAGTACACCGTACTTCGCTCTCCCCATACCGATAAAAAGAGCAGAGAACAATTTGAAATGCGCATTCACAAAAGACTCATTGACTTAAAAAGCCCCACCTCTAAAACCGTGGACGAACTCATGAAATTGGATTTGCCCGCCGGTGTAGATGTGGCCATTAAAAGCAATTAATAGGAACTGACAAGAACTATGACAGAAGAAATGAAAAATGCTGCTGGTGCCCAAGAGGCAACCCCCGTTGCTGAACCGGCCAAAGCAGAAACTGTCAAAGAAGCTCCCGAAACTTTCCGCTTTGTAATCGGCGAAAAGATCGGCATGACACAGCTCTTTGATGAAAAAGGCAATCTGCATGGTGTGTCCGTAGTAAAAGCGGGCCCGTGCAAGGTTGTGCGTGTCAGAACCCAGGAAAAAGACGGCTACAACGCCGTTTGCGTGGGTTTTGGCGAAGTGAAAGAAAGCAAATTAAATAAGCCTGAACTCGGTTATTTCAAAAAAGCCAACGTGGCCCCGGTCAAACACATGAAGGAATGCCGGGTAGCCGACGTAGCCGGCTTTGAAATCGGTCAAGTCATTTCACTCGAAAAAATCTTTAAACCCGGCGACTATGTGGACGTGCAGGGTAAAATCAAAGGCCACGGCTTTGCGGGCGCCATGAAACGCCACGGCTTTGCCGGCCAACCGGATTCGCACGGTCAATCCGACCGCTCGCGCGCTCCGGGGTCTTTGGGTTCCCGCCGCTCTTTGGGTAAAGTACTTTCCGGCCAACGCATGGCAGGTCACTACGGTACCACCACCCACACGGTAGCCAAAATTGAAGTCATCAAGGTAGATAACGAAAACGGCCTTTTATTCTTAAAAGGTTCTGTTCCGGGGGCGAAAGGCTCTATTGTATCTGTCTTAGAGACTTCCAAATACAAAAAACACTATGTAGCGCCGCAGCAGAGCAAGATTTCTGCTTCTAAGGCCGCTAACAAGAAGTAAGGACTTTGACCATGGAAACTAAAGTTTTAGATATCAAAGGTAAAGAGAAAGGGACCTGCAATCTGCCGGATAGCTTGTTCGGTGTGAAACCTAATCCCACTTTCTTGCACGAAGTCATCACCGCTTTTTTGGCCAACCAAAGACGCGGTACCGCGGATACCAAAACCCGCGCCGAAGTTTCCGGTACCGGTAAGAAACCGTGGAAACAGAAAGGCACCGGCCGCGCCCGCCAAGGGTCTTTGCGTGCCGTGCAATTCCGCCACGGTGGTATCGCCTTCGGGCCGACTCCGCATTCCTACCGCCAATACTTGCCGGTGGCTAAACGCCGCGCGGCGTTGGCGATGGCCTTATCTGCCAAAATGGCGGAAGGCAATGTAGTGGTATTGGACGCTTTGAAACTCAAAGAGCCCAAAACCCACGCGTTTGCGGAAGTAATGAATGTATTGTCCGCCGGTCGCAAACCCTTAGTTATGGATAACTTTGCGGATGAAAACGCCGCTTTGGCCAGCCGCAATGTGGCGGGTTTAACCCGTGTGTTGCCGCAAGACGCCAATGCGTATGTGGTGCTTAACAGCACGAAAGTTATTCTGACCCAGGAAGCGGTAGAAAAATCGACGAACACGTTTGTCAAGGAGGCCAAATAATGACCACCTACACAACCTTAAAAAAACCGCTCTTAACGGAAAAAAGCCTCATTGAACGCGACACGCACAACCGCTATGGTTTTATTGTAGCTGCTAACGCGTCTAAAGGCGAAATTAAAACCGCGGTGGAAAAGATTTTTAACGTAACCGTTAAAAAAGTAAACACAATTTCCGTCACGGGTAAGACCCATCGCATGGGTCGCTTTGAAGGCAAACGGCCGGACTATAAAAAGGCCTTTGTAACCCTCAAAGAAGGCGATAAAATCGAAATGGTGGAAGCCGCTTCGAAGTAGAGAAAGGAGAACTACTAACTATGCCTATCAAGTCATTTAGACCTTATACCCCTTCCCGCCGCACGATCACGGTGTCGGATTATTCCGATATTACCAAGACCACGCCCGAGAAGCGCTTAACGAAAGGTCTACGCAAAACCGGCGGTAGAAACAACACCGGTATGATCATGGTCCGCCATATTGGCGGCGGGCACAGACGTGCCTACAGACAAATTGATTTCAAGCGCGAAAAATACGGCGTGCCGGCCAAGGTCGTATCCATTGAATACGATCCGAACCGCAGCGCGCGTATTTGCTTGTTAAACTATGCCGACGGAGACAAACGCTATATCTTGCATCCGCTCGGCGTACAGGTGGGCGATGTATTGATGTCCGGCCCGGCCGCAGATATTAAAGTGGGTAACTGCCTTGCACTCAAAAACATTCCTGAAGGTACTTTTATCCACGCGATTGAACTGAAAGTCGGCAAAGGGGCGCAATTAGCGCGCAGTGCCGGCAGCCAGGCGCAGCTTATGGCCAAAGAATCGGACTATGCCCATATCAAAATGCCGTCCGGTGAAATCCGCTTAGTGCCCAGCGATTGCTGTGCGACTATCGGCCAAGTGGGCAACATTGACCACTCCAACATCGTCATCGGCAATGCGGGGCGCAACCGCCACCGCGGCGAACGGCCTACCGTACGCGGT
>JAKSPG010000008.1 GCA_024405075.1 Elusimicrobiaceae bacterium
AAAGTGTGGCGGTAGTCAGCGGGTTTACCAACCGCAAGCCGCAGGCACTTACCAAAGTGGGCGACCATTGGGAAACGACGCTTTCCATCGCGCCGGGTACTTATAAGTTTTTGTACGTAATTGATGGCAAAAATACATTGGACCCGTACAGTAAAGAGCAAGACGGCCGCTCTGTAGTAGTGGTGGAATAAAGATTTAGAAGATGTAGTATGAACAGGCCCTCACAAAACGTGAGGGCTTGTGTGGTGTAAAGTGAGATTATGGCATGGGATAGCGGCGGTACGTGTCTTCGTTAATGCCGTCTAGGGCTTTCCATATTTTTTTGCAATAAGAACCGGCAGCTTCGGTAAATATTTTGCCACTACTTATCCGTTCCGCACAGTATAACGGGGAGTTTGATAAACTGCTACCTGAGTATGCTGTAATGCTTTTGGTAAATCCAGATCCTTCGTATTTGCCGGTCAATCGTCCCACATATAATCGTAAGTTATTAGATGAGTTTCGATACATTTGCAGGGACCATTCCCCGTTGGAGCGGGTATCTATCACTCCATAAGAAGAATTTGTCAAATTACACCATTGTTCCGTTCCCGTCCAAGAATCCATATCTACGGCTAATTCATCAAAACTTTGTGGAAATGTGCCATTTGCTATGTAGTACATTTGTAGCGCTTGCTCTACCGATTTGATGACGGTCAATGCCTGGGCTGCTCGACTTTTTTCTACCGCTTTTTGGTACTGCGGCAACGCCACCGCCGCCAAAATGCCTATAATCAAAACTACTACCAACAATTCAATGAGTGTAAAGCCTTTTTTTGTTTGCATAAAATTCTCCTGAAAATAAAACTACCTACATTATCGTTTTTTTTTTTGATGTGTCAAGCAAAAATTTCCAGCTCGTCGGAAACACGCCGTCATTGAATAGCCCTAAAAACACCGTGAAACGGATTTTATAGGTTAAGACAATTTTTCCGCCTGACGTTCTCGCTGGGCCGGCAGGAGCGGGGGACCTAGATATATTTAGGTCTTTTGGCCCTTTTCGCAATGCCGATTGTTTTGCTACGCTTAAAGTATGAACAAAGGTTTATATCAACGGTTGCTTGCCGGCTGGCTGTTAGTCTGCTTGGCGTTGCCGCTTTATGCACAAGGTAAGGGCGGATTATCCAAAAAGATGTTGCGCTCCATGCGCCGCCAACAACCTATTGTAAGGCAGATGCCGCAAGCGTCCTCGGAGAGTTTATCGCGTAGCGTAGAGCAAGCGGCCCGGCAGGCGGCTCAAGCCCAGGGACGGCCGGTAGGTTCTACCCGGGTAAGACAAAACTTGGCAGAAGCAGAGAAAGCCGTTTCCGCTTTGTTTCGCGGTCGGGGCTATCGCGCGTCGCGCGACCCGGTGATGTTGCTGGATGATTTATGGAAGGAGCAAAATAATTTTGAACAAGTTTCTTTATTTCCGATTTTTATTCGCAAATATTATAACGAACAATTTGGGGATATGTCTCCGCATGTGGAAATGTTCATCAATAAAATGAACGAAATTACCGACCAAGATATCCAACAACAAGTAACGCAGCGTTTTTACTTCTTAGCGCAAAATAAATACACATTGGGTGCGGGCGTGCAGCCGGCGCATTCCAACCGGCCACTTTCTAGAAATGCGTTTCGGATACGTTATGCCAAAGATATTAACCAACTTACCGCAGATAATTTTGACCCGGATAATTTAATTCTGTCCATTGAACGGCGCATGTCGCCTAACCCGGCTGACGATTTCCCAATCCGGCACATCAGCAGAAGAACGGAGGTAAAAATCGGCCAGCAGACTCTTCCCATATTTTTCTACAGCGGGTCATTAGATAATTTAAGCAGTTTCTACCGCTTTTTGTTGAACGGATCCAAGCGGCCGCATGACCCCATTACTTATGTGCTGGATAGAGAAGAAAAAGCGTTGGCGGTGTTTAATCACGACCGTTCTTTATGGTTGCGTGTGACAGAGCACGAGTTTTCCACCCCCGAAAGATTACACGTACACTTAAATGAATTCCGCCACATTTCGTTTATAGATCAAGACGGTAACGACGCGCAGGAACTTATTAATTTAAACCTCTCTATCCCGCTGGCTATGCCCAGGGACTTGCCCAAACACAATAAAAAAGACTTTCTGTTTCGTAAAATGATATTAGAGCCGGTAAAAGCATCCCGGCAAGATGCGCACGTGATTATTCAAAGAGGTCCTATTTGGTAGGAAGGAACGGAAAGCCCCTTTATTGCTATAATAACTATATGGACACCCTTTCTCTATTTGATTTTGATAAAGCCCAAATCCACCGCTTGGGAGCAGGGTTTCTGCTTGGCATTGATGAGGCCGGGCGCGGGCCTTTAGCCGGGCCGGTGGTGGCGTGTGCTTGCCATATCCCGCCGTGTTTAGCTTCTTTACTTATGGATGTAAACGATAGTAAAAAATTAACCGAGCGTAAACGTAACGAAATTTTTGAGCGGTTGCAACAAATGAATATCCCCTACGGAGTGGGGTTTGCGTCGGCGGCGGAAATTGACCGGTTAAACATTTTGCAGGCCACTTTTTTAGCCATGCGCCGCGCGGCGCAGCGGTTTATCAACCTGCCCCAAGCGGTAGCTTTGGTGGACGGGCCACACTCCGTGGCGGAGTTGAAGTTGCGCCAGGAGCCGGTTGTGGACGGAGATGCCAAGTCGCTGGCGATAGCGGCTGCCAGTATTATTGCCAAAGTAACGCGGGACCGCTATATGGCCGGATTGGATATCCTCTACCCGGGTTACGATTTCGCTGGGCATAAAGGATACGGAACGGCTAAACACATGCGGGCACTTTCGCGCTTAGGCCCATGCAAGGAGCACCGCACGTCGTTTGCTCCGGTGCGCAAATTGTTAACGCCGCCGGCTTTACTGCCATGAATACACGTCAGGCCGGGCAAACCGGGGAAGAACAAGCCGTGCAATTTTTAACCCGGCAAGGGTACCAAATCTTAGCGCGCAATTTTACCGTGCGCGGTGGCGAGTTGGATATCGTGGCGCGTTTTAAAAACATGCTGGTATTTGTGGAAGTAAAACAACGCGCTTCGCAAGCTTACGGCGGGCCGTTAGCGGCCGTTACCCCAGCCAAACAAAAGCGTTTGGCGTTGGCGGCGGTGCAGTATATCAAGGTGAAGTGTCCTAAATTTGATAGTATAAGATTTGATGTTGTGTGTGTGTTACCGGACCAAATTGAACACGTGCCAAATGCATTTGAGCCAGGCCGGAGTACCTTATAATCGGAGGAGAAAACATGTCTCAACTAGCACAAATTAAAAAAGCTGTAAACTTCATCAACAAAAAGACTAAAAATTTTAAACCGCAAATCGGCTTGATTGCCGGGTCCGGTTTGGGATGGGCCATTCCTCCGTTGGAGAACAAAGTAATCGTTCCGTATGCCTCTATCCCGGGATTTTTGCAGAGCACCGTGCCGGGCCATGCGGGGAATTTGATTTTCGGCCAGTACAAAGGTAACAACATTGTGGTCATGCAAGGCCGGTTTCACTTTTACGAAGGATATCAAATGAAGGAGTTCGCCATTTCCGTACGCACGTTAAAAATGTTAGGCGTGGAAAAGTTGCTCGTTTCCGGGGCTGTAGGCTCTATGGATAAACAACTCCCGCCCGGCTCGTTATGTGTGCTCAAAGACCACATCAATTTTATGTGCAACAATCCGTTGATCGGCAACAGCCGCGAACCGGAATTTGGCCCCATGTTTTTTGATTTATCCGAAGCGTACGATAAACCCATGCGCAAAATTACGTTAGCCGCGTGCAAAAAAATCGGACTTAAAGCCAAAGAAGGCGTATATATCGCCGTGACAGGGCCCAACTTTGAAACGCCCAGCGAAATCCAAATGTTCAAAAAATGGGGAGCTAGCGTGGTGGGTATGTCCGTCGTGCCGGAAGTGCTTGTGGCGCGCCAGTGCGGTATGAAAGTGCTGGGGTTGGCCGTTGTAACCAACATGGGCTGCGGCATTGAAAAAGCACCGCTTTCACATGCACAAACCATTAGCGAAACGAAAAAAATAGAAGTGAAATTTAAAAAGTTAATGGAAATTCTGTTCGTAAAACTATAAGTGAATTATCCCGCGCGTAACGGTTTGCCGCGCGGGATTTTTTTTTAATATGGCAAAAGATATCAAACGGCTGGGCAAAGAAACATTGGTGTACGGTACGTCTACGGTGCTGGCGCGGCTACTTAATTTTTGTCTGGTTCCTTTTTATACCTATTATTTATTGCCGGGTGATTACGGCATTATCGCTACGTTGTTTGCGGCGATTGCGCTGTTTAACGTCGTATTTTTGTTTGGCATGGACCAAAGCTACCTGCGTTTTGCCAGCGACGCCGCTGATAAAAACAAAGTGTTTCGCCAATGTTTTTACGGTGTGGCGGCCAACGGGCTTGTGCTGGGCGGGCTGTTGTGGGTGTTTAATGCCACCGTGACTCGGGTAATCGGCATTCCGCCGCAGGCGGGGTATCTGTTGAAGCTGGCCGCTGTCATCTTGTTGTTAGATGTGCTGAACATGATTCCGTTTACTAAATTACGTTTGGAGCGGCGGGCGTGGTATTTTGCAGGCGTGCGCACGGCTTCTATTGTGGTAAACGTGTTGTGTAACATCTTTTTTATTGCGGTGCTGCGCAAAGGAATTGATTCTATCTTGTGGGCGAATATCTTTGCTTCACTGGCTTCTTTGTTGTTGCTTTCTCCCGTGGTGTGGAGTGAATTAAAACAGAATTTTTCGTTTCGGTTCGATAAATCCCTGGAGAAAGATCTTTTATCTTTTGCGTGGCCGTTTGTACCATCGGGGTTGGCCAGCTTGCTGGTAAGCGTGATTGATAAACCAATCTTGGTGCACTTGGCCGGGACGGAGCAAGTAGGCATTTACCAGGCGAATTTTAAAATCGGCGTATTTATGATGCTTGTTGTTTCTATGTTTGACCAAGCGTGGCGACCGTTCTTTTTGGCCCACGCCAAAGACGACGATGCCAAAGATACCTTCGCGCGCGTACTTTCCTACTTTGTGGCGTTGGCCGGGTGGGTGCTATTGGGGCTGATGTTCCTCATGCCGGATATTATCCAAAGTAACCTATTGGGTAATTTTCACTTGATTGCGCCTGCGTACTGGGGAGGGCTGCGTGTGATTCCTTTGGTCCTGACGGGGTATTTTTTCTACGGACTGTATGTTAATTTTATGATTGGCCCCGTGCTTACCAAAAAAACACGTGTGCTATTGTGGATTACCCTTTTGGGCGCGGCAGTTAGTATTACGACCAACCTGACGCTGGTGCCGCACCTGGGAATTTTAGGAGCCGGCTGGGCAGTAGCGTTTAGCTACGGGGCGATGGCCGCCGCGCTGTTTTGTTTTACCCACCGCGTGTATCCGATTCCGTACGAATATAAAAAACTGGCCGCGTTATTTTTGCTGGGCATAGCACTAGTGATTATCAACAAAATAAGCGGCGGAAATATTTGGTTCAAAATTGTATCGCTCACGCTCTATCCGGCGATCGCCGGGTTTATCTTACGGCGGAAAGTCAAGGCAAACTAAAAAACCAAAAATTGCTTGCTAAAAGATAAGTTCCTCCAAAAATTTTCCGGCAATAATCTCCTTTTTCTTTTTGGAATTGAATTCCATCTGTCTTATTCCGTTCGGCACAATAAATGACATCTGTTTTCAGCCGGCTCCCCTCAATGGGATTTACCAAAAACTTACAAAACCCCGCTCCTCTATATTCTCCGCGCAACCGTCCCACACATATTCCTCGTTGCTGATTGGAATTGCTGTATAATTCTAAGGCCCAGTCTTCGTTAGAAACAGCGCCATTAGCATGACCGGTCGTCCACCTGTTCGTTCCGCTCCACGGCATATCCACCGTTAACACATCTAAACTGGTAGGAGTTGCTCCCTCCGCCATATAATACGTTTGGAACGCCCGGGAATACGCATTTAATACGGTTAATGCTTGCGCGGCCTTTGATTTTTCTACGCTTTTTTGATATTGCGGCAATGCTACCGCCGCCAAAATACCAATAATTAAAACGACGACGAGCAATTCTATAAGGGTAAATGCTTGGTTGTGTTTCATGCGATGTTCTCCTGCTGGTTTTGGAACACAGCCCGCAAAAAAAACGGCTGTTATGCTTGAGCCTAGCGAAGTGACCCAAACACAACAGCCGTGGTTTGCCACAATTCTGCATAGCAGAACGTGGCAAACACTCGGCACAAAACAACCGGGTAATTAGTCCGCCTGTTTTGTGCCTGATAACGACTGTCTTTGGACTTCGCTATGGCCTTTGGTATCCCAAAAGCTATCCGTACACAGTTTGTACGGTTCCAAAAACAGATTAAATTGTACGCGGGTATTTTTCACACCCGGTGTTTACTACCTTTTTATCCTATCAAAAACCGGGCGTTTTTGGCAAATAAAAAAACCGGAGCTGTTTTTTTTGGCTCCGGTTGAGGTTACAGCCAGTCGCCCCGGGTGTGCGCCCGCAGGCAGCAGGAAGAATTTAACACGTGACGCTGCGCTTAATGATACTGCGCACAATGCCTTCCACATGAAAGGAGGTCTTATCCGCCACGATAGGGGTGTAGTGCGGGTTTTCCGATTGCAAAATGACGTTTTTGCCGTCCTGGGTAAAGCGTTTGACCATCACTTCGCCGTTGTTGACGCACACCACCACATCTTTATTTTTAGGTTGGCGGCTTTGCTCCACGATTAGCCAATCTTTGGGTGAAATTAGGTTTTCCATAGAGTCACCTTTGGCTTCCACCATAAACCCTTTGCACGCAGGAAAATAAATCATGCTCGGGTCCACGGGTACAATGCGCGTAGGTGTGCCGTCCAAAATCGTGCCTTCCGGCCCGCATTTGGCCATGCCGTACATGTTGAGGTAAACAACGTTGCGCTCCGGGTCTTTTAACACAATGTAGTTGCGCGGATTGGCAGGGTTGCGCTTTAAGTACCCTTTCTTTTCCAACTGTTTGATGTGGTGAAACACCACGCTTTTACTGCTTACATCAAGCCGATCGGCCAATTCTTCCATGGTTAGCGGGTCGGCGATGTTTGTCTTCAAAATATCTAACAGTTGGGCTTGTTTAGGATGAAGAGATTTCATGTTTCCTCCTGCCACTTTATTTTCTGTTCTATAATTTGTTCTATAAAATTTTTGCGTTGCAAGTAAAATAAATTTGGCATTTTACCTAAAAAATAAGCATTTTTTTAATCAAATTCAACGGCCAAACAGATGAACTCTTTTGAGGGCACGTTTAAATTTTTTACAATATATATATATGAATTACGAAAACACCCGCGCCCTGGCGCTTTTGGGCAATTACTTAAACGAACGGGCTGATTTTATCTCGCCCGGTGAGGTGCATGCGCTGGCGGAACTGGGCCTTACGCCGGAGCACGCCGTGGCGCAGTTGGTGGCGGCTGCGTGCGGGCTAGACATAGAAAATAACGCCGAAGATAAAGCGTTATTTCAAACGTATTTTAACAGTAATTTCCACTTGCTTGACGCACAAAAATACGGTGCGGATGATTACCTGCGTTTGGTGCGTTTCCCCGTTGGGTTGCAACAACAGGGCATATCGTTTTGCACGCAACAGTACCGCCCATATGAATGCTTTGTATGCAACGATTTTCGTCGCGGAATGCGGGGGGAAGCGTTGGCACAAATCGGTTTTTTTGAACAGGCCTTTTCGTACCCGGCAGTGCTGGAAAACGGTCGTTTGTGGATGAGTGTAACTCCTAACGAAATTGAAACGATGCGCGGAGCAATTGGCCGGGCGCGCGGGCGGGTAGTCACGTATGGGCTGGGGCTTGGGTATTTTGCCTTTCACGCCAGCCAAAAACCGGAGGTTTTAGAGGTGACCGTAGTGGAAAAAAATCCGCAGCTTATTTCGCTTTTCAGTACGCATATTCTGCCGCAATTTAAGCATACTCATAAAATTAAAATCGTGGAACAGGACGCGCTTGATTTTGCAGATAAGGCCGACGTAGTTTCTTGTTTTGATTACGTATTTGCCGATTTGTGGCGCGACGTTAGTGACGGCCTTACGTTGTACCGCCGGTTAAAGCGTTTGGAGCCGGCCGGCATTTGCGCAGACTACTGGATAGAAGAAACGTTGCGCTGTTATTTATAGCGAAAATTTTACACGTGTCGGGAAGGCAATTTTATATAATAAACACGTTACCCAGTTGTTTTAGTTTATTTCGGAAAAAGTATCATGTCCCCTAAAAAACAATCCTTGGAAGTAGTAGAAGCCAGTAATTGCCCGTTGCCTGCCGGTTTTTTGACGCAAATTGCCCAATGCTTTGACCACGAAGGACAGACAATTTACAAAGGGCGCAACGAAATTAAAATTTTCACATTGCCGGACCGGACCGTGTGCGTCAAAAAATACAGCGTGCCGCCGATATTCAACCGAATCTTATATTCGTGCGGGTTGCGCGTGCCCAAAGCGCGGCGTACGTACGAGAACGCCCACAAAATTTTGGAGCGCGGTTTTAGGACACCTGTTCAATACGGCTATGTATTGACGTGGAAAAACGGGTGGTTAGGGGAGTCGTACTCGGTAGGGGAATACGTAGAACACGCGGATACTTGCTCCGATGCTTATACCGATAAACCTTTGCGCGACGCGTTTGCCGGATATACGGCCGATTTGCACGCGCACGGGATGATGCACCGGGATTATATTTTAAACAATATCCTCTATAAACGGACGGGAGATCATTATGAGTTTACGCTGATTGATATCAACCGTTTTGTTTTTAAATCTTCACCAATACGCGGTTTTTTACAACGGATGAATTTAATGCAGCCCTTCCATAACAACGAAGAACTGCAAGACTTTGTATCCGCTTATTGTCGGGCTGCCCAGGCCCCAACCAGTTTGTGTGCACACGTGTTGAGTTTTCGTCGGTGGCGCAACCGCTACAGTACGCTCAAGCGGGTACTTAAAAAAATACCGGGTAGCCGGTGGCTGACCCAGCACCGCTCGTCTGCCAAATAAAGACAGTTGTTGGCGTGCGAAAACAAAAAATTTTGTTATACTATTAGTAGACTTAAAGGAGGTTGTATGCTTAAAAAAGGTTTTACGCTTATTGAAATGTTAGTGGTAGTGGTGCTGATAGGTATTTTATCTACGGTGGCGTTGTCGCAATACCGGCGCAGTATTGCCCGCGCCCGCGCCACGGAAGCCAACGTGGCAACAAAAGCTTTGTTGGATGCTACGGCCATTTACCGCACGATGTACCGTACGTGCCCTACTTCCATGAATGATTTAGATGTGCGCGTTTCGGAATCCGGAAATACGTGGAACTTTGGCCTCGTTTCGGATGATCCGGCCTCTCATCAGGATAACTGTGCTGTAACGGTTACCCCTGCAAGCGGGGGTTCGTTCGTTGCCAAGCGGGTGCTGATTAAGAAGCAGACCGCGGCCGAGTCTGCCGCCGGGTTGCCGATTGGGTCCATGTATTGGGAATGTGTTTCCGGGGATTGTACCGAATTCTTTTTACACGTAGGGGTGCAAAAAGTAGCGGCCAATTCTACATTCTACCGCTAATTCGGTTTATTTTCTTCGCCCCGCTTATAATTAAAAGCGGGGTTTTTTATAGGTAGGGATTATGAGTTTGTATCGTAAAATTTGCGCGGTGCGCGCTTTGTGTGTTCCGTATGAGATAGGGCGTTGGTTGTGGCACGGTACCTTTGGGTGGTTGGAGCAAAAAGGCGCGTGTTGGTACCGGTTGGGAAATAAAAATTTTCAACCAAAACAACCGGCCCAGCGTATTCACCGTCCGCTCTGCCGTCACGAAGCGGTACACTACAACTTGGATAATGCCCTGCAACAGCCGGGTGTGAAAGGGTTTGCGTTTATCTTTTTTATGGGTATTGGCGATTATTTGTACACTACCCCGCTTTGGCCGCTACTTAAGAAAAAATATCCTCATTTGCCTTTTTACGCCTATGTGGGGGCTTCGTTTGATCGCAACAACTCGCCGTTAGTGGGTAAATTATTGGAGCAAAACCCTTGTTTTGAAAAAGTGTTTTACTTTAACGGACACCGCCACCCGCTCATTTGGAAGAATTACGATTACGAAGATGCTTTTAAAAATATTCCGCCCGGGTTCTTAGCGATTCCCGTTTATTACGATTACAGCAAACAAGTAACTCACCGCGTGGTCAGCTTGTTTGATGTGTTCGGCTTGCCGCTGCCGGAAAAGTTACCTGTACCGGTGCTGCCTTTCCCGGCGGTTGCGCCGCTGGTTGTGGCGCAAACTTTGCAACTGGTGCGCCAAAAAACGGTAGGCAAAAAAGGCGTTGTGTTTTTGCAACTGGATTCACGTAGTTCTAATTATACGTATCCGTATGTTCGCGCATTGGCAGAGGGGTTAATTCGAGACGGATACGTGGTCATCAGTGTTACGCCCGGAGGCCCGTTGGAACGGCCGGAATATATGGAGCTGGACATCAAAAAAATGACCATTAATCAAACGTGGCAACTTTTACATTTGTTAAAGCAGGAAGTAGCGGTGTATGTGATTAGCGTGGTTTCTGTTTTCTGGGCGGCCAGTGCCGGGCTTGAATTGCCCAACCTGGGGATGCAACATTGGGTAGATCCGAAAATTCACAACGTGTGGTATCCGAATATTGAAGTAATTACGCATCGGTACTATCCGTTTTTACCGCGCGAAAAGCAGCTTATTGCGCCGCCGGAAAGTTACACGCCGCACAACCGCACGTTGGTGGATTTCAAACCCGATTGGGTACTGAAATGTTTCCACGAAAAATTCGGTTGACTTTAAAAAAAATTCCCCCGGTTGATGGCCGGGGGAATTTTTGGGTGGCTCGTTAATGCTCTATATATTTACCAAACAGGCGGGCAAAACTTTGTTGACGCAAAGCGGGTTCTTCGGGGATGACTCCGTCCCGTATTTCCAAACGTAGCACGTAAGAGAGGTCCAGCCCTTGTTCGGGATCTACAAATTCAAAGTGAATATGAGGTCTGTCGCTCATTTCATGTTTGCCCAGGCGGATTTGCCAACCGTCAGTTGTGCCGGATTGGGATATGTGTTCCAGCAACGTATCAATGGCGGTTTCAACGTCTTGTGCTGTTACGTCTTTCATAAGTCTCAGAACGGAGATTTTTCCGTCAATAAACTTAAAGTATATATGCGGCACTTCTTGGGGGAACATCTCACGCACGTGCGGCAATTGGGGAAGCCCCTGCACTTCCGCGACCAAATGGAAATCTTCCGCCCGAGGTATAAGTGTAGCGTTGTTGCCCCGATAAATAACCCGGTTAAATACACCTGCTTGCGCACTGCCCAGCGGTAACTGTTGCAGCATATCCAAGGTGGCGGTTAATTCTTCGTTTGAACGGCCTGCCGCCACTTGCCTGTTGAGTGCGTCAAAGGCGGTCATGGTTTGGTGGGTGAAAATGATATGCCCTTGGTTTTCTTCCAGCCAGGTGGGGTAATTGTGATAGAGTTGGTCGTAATATTCTTCTGTTTGGCGTAATATTTGTTGTTCATCGGCAGAGAGTTGTGTATAGCTTTCTTCTAATTCTTCGGCCGATAATTGTTCCGGTTCTTGTTCGTTTGTTTTTGCGATACGTTCGCGCTGTAGGGGGTTAGCCCGGTCAAATATTTCCCACGGTTTTTCGCCGCGGCGTACGGCGCGGGCCAGTTGGTCTAGGCGGTATAATTTGTACAAATCGGGATCAGCCTTAATGTCTGCTAAAGATTTACCGTATAAACGCACATAGACTCTTTTATATTCTGCTGAACGGGCAGGTGGATAAGAATGATTTTCCTGTAAATAGGTTAAAAATGTATTGTATGCTTCTTGCGTGGTTGCTGGACGGGTGGTATTTTCCCAGTAGATATCCGCCATTTTTAACGAGAATTCATCTACTTCTTGTCCGGCTGCCAGTGCGGCTTTTACGTGGTAAGCCCGATTTTGAAATGCCCGGTACATGGGCGTTTTGTAGATGAAGAGTTCTGGGTGTTGTTCATATTCTTCCAGCCACTCTTGTTGTGTTTTAATTTCCCTGGTATATTCCGAGTAGATAGTTGCTATTTGCAGGATGAAAGGATCTACTTCCTTCCCGGCTGCTTGTGCGGATTTTGCGTATTGGAATCTGCGCTGAAAGGCCTCATACAGGGCTGTGCCATGGACGAGTTGTTCGGGATGTTCCTCATATTCTTTAAGCCACTCTTGGGAGGTTTCTTTTGTTTTTGTTTCTTCGCGGGAAATTTGTGCCGTTTTTAATGAAAATTCATCTACCTCTTCTCCTTCTGCCAGTGCGGCTTCCACCTGGTAGGTTTTCCCAGAAAATGCCGTATACATGGCCGTCCCTTGGGTAAGTTGTTCTGGGTGTTGCTCATATTCTTCCAGCCATTCTTGCGGGGTCTTTTTTCGCCCGGTATTTTCTTGGTAAATTTGTGCCATTCTCAGCGAGAATTCATCTACTTCTTGTCCGGCTGCCAGTGCGGCTTGTGTTTGCCGGTATTTTTTGGCAAACGCTGTGTACATGGTAGTGCCCCGGGTAAATTGCTCGGGATGATTTTCATATTCTTCCAACCATGTTTGCGGTGTCTTTCTGGTTTGGTATTGCTCCAACAGCGCATACATTTCCAGGGAAAGGGGACCTGCCTTTCCGCTTTTCTTGCGTGCCTGGACAGCTAAATACAACGGATGCTTTTGTGCAGGATATAATTTCCCTGCGTAGAGGAGACAATTTTGCAAAGACAATAATTGACCGTATGCACGTAATGTAAACCCATGGATGTTCCCGCCTCTAATGACAAAACGTTGGCTGTCGGACATTTGCGGGAAGGTAAAAGTCAGTTCTGTTAGTAAACGATTCATATAATTCCACGGTTCTTCCACCGCTTCCCACCCTTGAGTAAGTAGCGATACGTCTTCCCCTGTTTGGCGGTAAAAAACCGCATCGGTATTTTTAATGGCGAGTTCCACCGAATTTAGTTCACTGTCGGAAAATAACGCAGTAGCGAATAATTTCTCGCGCAAGCCGAAGTGTTTGTATATTTCCATCCCGGTACGCAGACGCTGCGGTAGTTGCATAAAACGTTGTTGGGGGGGTGTGGACAAAGTAGCAGTTGGTGCGGCAGATAATTTTCTAGCAGCACTTTCAAGAACACTCACCGAAACGGTGGGGTTGAGATGGCGCAAATAGGCAACGCGTTCGGTAAGGGCGGGTATGTTTTTTGCTTGTTCTAACCCTTTGATAATCATTTTCCCTTGCCCAAACGCCGGGACCATACACAAACTCAAAATAATGGTTACCCAAATATGTCTCATGTGCATAGGAGGACCCCTCTACTCTAATTATTACTCACCTATTGGTAAAAACACAAGGGTCTAAAGACCTATAGGGCGTGTAGGTCTTAATGCTTTAGGGGGATTTCTAACGAGTGGTTTTATGACAAAAAAAACTCCCCGGGCAACAGCCCGGGGAGTGGCGTTGTGTCAACGGTAAATTAATTAATTTCTTTGATTTCTACGTCAAAGGTTAGTTCTTTCCCGGCCAACGGGTGGTTAAAATCCAACACCACTTCTTTATCACCTACTTTTAAATGGTCGGCTCCACCGATAGCTTCTTTGGGAACGCGGCGGATGGCTTCTTCGTGCACGATTCCATATCCTTCTTCGGGGGAAACTTTAACTGTTTTTTTATCACCCACTTTCATGCCCAGTAATTCTTTTTCCAGCCCCGGGATGATGTGCCCGGCCCCATGCGTATATTCCAACGGCCCGCGGCCCGAGGAGGTATCAGCCACTTGGCCTTCTACCGTAAGGGTGTAGTCAAATTTAACTTTAGAACCTTCTTTAATCATGTTGTTCTCCTTGGCCCGCTGATAGGGGGCGACACTATATTGTAACAGTTTTTTTAGCTGATTAGATAAAAAAATTATATTTGAGCAGAAATGTACAGAAAAATCTTTTCATCCATTTTTTTTTAAGTTATAATAGTATTGAAAATAGCTCTATTTCACGTATACTATAACAAGGAGTTTATGTATGAAAGGCAAAGGCTTTACATTAATTGAATTGCTGGCCGTCATTATGATTATCAGCGTGCTGACCGCTATCGGCGTGCCGCAATACCGCCGCAGTTTGGAGCGTTCACGCGTAGCGGAAGCGTTGCAGATGTTGCCGGCCATTTTTGATTCGCGCGAGCGGCTGATGGTGGAGCGGGGGCTGACGTGGTCTTCCTCCCCGGCGTCCAACGAGAATATGTCTTTTTCTAGGTTGGATGTTTCTGCTAAAGGACATATTGAAAACCGGATTTTTTGGGTAACCAATAATTTTAGGTACAAGTTATTTATTACCTCTAAAAACGGGGAGACTCATCGCTCGGTCGGCGCACTTTTGCGCCGGGGGGCCAGTGCAGTAGCCGGGACAGTGTTCTTTTATGACGGCAGCGAGTTGTTGTGTTGTAACCGGACCAATCCGCAGGCGTGCGATTTCTTTAATATCCCCGCAGCGTCTAAGTGCGATTCAAGCAATTTTGATAATTTTAATGATCCCATTGCAGTTGAGGGACACTAGTCGGAAGCGGGAGGATCTTATGTTACGTAAAGGTTTTACGTTAGTGGAAATGATGGCGGTGGTGTTGATTATTGGTGTACTGACGGCGTTGGCGTTGCCGCAGTATCGGCGTACGGTTGCCAAAAGCCACGTGGTAGAAGCCGAGGCGATGCTACGTATTATTTATGAAACCAGTGAGCGGCTGGCCGGGGACTTTGGCTATCGCAGTTACGAAAAACTGATTCAAGCTAAAGGGGCCTCTAACGAGAAAAACTACTCCTTTGCCCGTACGGATATGTTTGATGCCTCTGACTTGCCCAAAGGTTGTTTGTTGCAGGACGAAGGTACTACGTTGCAGTGCAAACGCTTTTCTTACAAAATTGCCAAAAAAGGATATGTGGCTGCTAAAAAATTACGCACACCTTATCGGGGCACCTATATTTTGTTGGACCGTAGCACCGGGCAGTTGTATTGCCAACCGGAATGTGCAAATGACGAAGATGCGTGCGACGTGTTTGGGTTGGGCGTAAGAAATGCCGGCGTTTCTTTTGGCGGTACGTTGACCTCATCTTGCCAGCAAGAATCCCCGGATGAGCCGGCGGCAGATTAAACCCGGCCGGTAGTGTAAAAAGAGGAATTATTTCATGAGAAAAGGTTTTACATTAGTTGAAATTTTAATTGCTGTGATGATTACCACAATTTTGGTCGCGATGGCTGTTCCGATGTACGAAAAAGCCATTGAAAAATCCCGTTTGGCTGAGGCGCGCACCATGCTTAAACGGCTGTATGAAGCCAAAAGACGGGTCATGGACGACCAGGAAATTACTACTTATGTAAACACGGCCTTCGGTTTTGAAAATTTGGATTTTGCCATGCCGTGTACGTCCACCACAACCTCAAACAATCACGTGGCCACCTGTAACAGTAGGGACTTTACTTACGACTTGTCTCCCACGGGAGCCGGCCAGGCCAACGCTGTTTGTGCGGCACGGCGCAGAGGGGATCATCTAGGGGTTGCCTTTTTGTACCAGGAGAGCGATACAACGGGACAAGGAGTTTTCCAGTGCTCCAACGGCGGTGCCGGAAACGGTGCTTGCGATGAGTACGGTATGAGTTCGTCCACCAATTCGGCGTGGTGTTCCCCGTTAGATGATTCGGGGGCGGCCGTAGTAAATGCTAATCCGGGAGTGGTGGTAGATTAAACTGGCCACCCGTCTATTTTATTCCCCGGTCATGCCGGGGAATTTTTATTGCCAAAAAGGGATTTGCTATAATATACCCATGCATAAAAAGCCGTCTGTCTTAGTCGTTTGTACCAACCGTAACGCGTATCATGACTATTACGTGGACGATAGTTATGAGGCAGGTGTTTCGCTTTCGGGGGCGGAAGTGAAATCCATCCGGCAAAAAGAAGTCAGCCTGGAGGGGAGTTTCGTACGGGTAGAAAACGGACAGGCATATGTGTACCACATGCATGTGAAACCGTATCGCTTCAATTCTCTTACCGAGGACGACCCCACCCGGGTTCGCACGTTACTGCTTACCAAAAAAGAATTACGCAAACTGGCTGCCAAGGCAGAAATAAAGGGATATGCTTTGGTGCCGCTTGAGGTATATTTTAAAAACGGCTGGGCTAAATTAAAAATAGCGGTTGCCAAAGGTAAACATTTGTTTGATAAACGCGAAGCCCTTAAAAAGCAAGATTTAAACCGCGAAATGGAACAGCATTTCAAAAATAAAATCCGGTTTTAATGTTCTAACAGCTGTTTAAAAAAATGCTTCTCACAGCTACGAAGAGAAAAACAAAAAATCGCTGGATTTTTTCGCCGTAATATTCTAAAATATATGTACTTGGGCGGGTGGCGGAATTGGCAGACGCGTACGGCTCAGGACCGTATGGACGAAAGTCCTTAAGGGTTCAAGTCCCTTTCCGCCCATTTCTTTTTTTTTTTGGTTTTAGCATCATGAAAACGCGCAACTATTATCGGCCGTCAACCGTTTCGTTAGGAAAGAAAAAACGTGTTGTCCGGCGGAAAAGAGGAGCGCGCTTTTTTTTGAAATTATTGATACTCCTTTTTCTCTTACTAGTGGTGGTTGTGGGGGGAGGTTGGTTTGCCCGTCAAGCTTACCGTGCCTGGAAAAGTGCGCGTGTGGCGGGGTGGCATGCCAAAACAATAGAGGTCTCAGGTGTGGAAGGCGAGTTGCAACAGCGGTTGCTTTCGGTATTAAAACCGTATCATAACAAGCCCGTGTCTGCCACCAGAGCGGTGCAACTTCGTCAAATGGTTACTGAGCAATACCCGATGTTAAAAAACGTAGTGCTTAAGCGCGGGTTTATCAGCGGCAAACTTACGCTTAAGGCGGAGCACCGCACCCCGCTAGCCAAATTGCAACTTTCCAACGGACAAACACGCTATCTGGATGCAGACAGCACCGTGTACAGCGATGCGGCCCCCACCGGGCCGGTACCGACGGCCGTTGTTGAATTAGAAGGAGAAGTGCCCGCGAAATTAAACGCGCAGTTAGTGGAACTGGTGGAAAGCACGGGCAAATTACATGCGGCTTCGGAATCTGTGCGACTGCAATTTAACGGGAGCGATCATACGGTACGTATGCACTTATCCGACGGTAGTGTGATCCTTTTCGGTCCGGCGGTGCAGTTAAAAAAGAAAGCGGCCCGCGCGGCGCAAATTATGGCACTGGCGCGTCAAAAATATCAAGCGCCGTTTGTACTTAATTTTTTGTTTTTTGAAAACGGCCAAGTTTTTTTAACACAAAAGGCTCGTTAAATTTTATAATAGAAACAGCAGGTATAAAAGTACTTTACCTGATACGTTTTTTTATACTAAAATTTATTCATATCCGTTAGGGGATTTTTTATGGCAAAAACAAATTTAATTGCAGGGTTGGATATCGGCAGCGGTAAAATGACATGTATCGCCGCCGCCCACGACGCCGATACCAACACGCTAAAAGTGGTAGCCGGGCGTAGCGTTCCGTGCAAAGGTTTACGCGGGGGAATGGTGTCGGACATTCGGGAAACCTCTGCCGCTGTCACGCATATTTTAGGTAGCATTGAACGGGAATGTAACCGCGAAATTGGCAATTTGTTTATCGGCGTGCGCGGGGCGCATTTGGAATCGTTTAGCAATCACGGAACGTACAATATTTCCCGCATGGATAAGGAAATCACTCAAGCCGATATGGACTTGGCTGTTGAAAACGCCAAAGCCATGCCTATCAAAAATGATAATGAAATCGTCAACGTGATTACACAAGGTTACTCCATTGACAAACAGCGCGGTATCAACAATCCCGAAGGGATGGAAGGATCACTGTTAGAGGTGGACGTGCATATTACGACGGGTTCTTCCACTCATTTGAACAATTTGGCCAAGGCTATCCAACGCCCCGGTTACAAAATTGACGGAACTTTTTACAGTTTAGTACCATTAGCCGATTGCGTGCTTACACAAGAAGAAAAAGAAATCGGCGCACTTATTTTAGATTTAGGTGGAGAAACGATGTCCGTCGGTATTTACATTGACGGTATTTTAAAATTTTCGCGCGATATCCCCTATGGGTGCGATTTAATTACCAGCGATCTTTCACGCTTGCTACATACTTCCCGCCAGCACGCACAGGAAATCAAGGAAAAATACGGTGTTTCTTTCCCCACTTTTTTAGATGAAGAA
>JAKSPG010000080.1 GCA_024405075.1 Elusimicrobiaceae bacterium
CGTTGGGCGGCGCAACCTGTAAAGATAATGCGCCTGGCAGGGTTTTCCCGCTTCCACGCTGCCAGTCGTCCCAAAAACGAAACGGCCTTATGTTCGGCATGGTCGCGTACGGTACACGTGTTAATCAGTACCGCGTCGGCCTGGTCCAGCTCGTCGGTGCGGATATACCCGCGCGCGGCCAGGTGGGCAAACATTTCTTCCGAATCGGCTAAATTCATTTGGCAGCCGTATGTTTGAATAAAAACTTTTTTCATCTAAATTTTAACTAAAAAAGGCGGCTCTAGAAAGCCGCCTTTTGACAAGCGTTTTTTTAAAACAAATCGCTGATTTTGCGGATATTTTCCGCCAGCGGTTGTTTCAGGTGCAATTTAATCACGCGGCGGCCTTTGGATTCCAACGCCTGAAAATCGCCCAAGGCCTGTGCATTACACAATTGCCCGAAGGAATAGTGTTGACCGGGGATTTGGATATCGTTTTCCGGCTCGGCCGAGAAGATGATAAACACCCCGTTGTTGCCGTCCCCTTTGTGTAACTGGCCGGTATAATGCAAGTAGCGCGGGCCGTAACCAAATAGTACGGCGCGTTTGGTGCGCTGCATGATTTTTTCGCGCAGCGTAGTCAGGGCTCTTTCCGTATCCGGCGACGGATACACATACGGCAACAGGGCCACGTAGTCGTTGCTTTCCAGTAGTGAATACACGTCCTGGGCCAGTGTTTCCAGTTTTACTTCGTCGGCAATATCTTTAGATACCAAGATAGGGGCGGTAATTTCGGCCGGGATATCGCCTTTGGCCAATTTAGCCAATACCTCTTTAGTCATGGTTTTGGCTTCTTGTACGTTGGGTTGGTCAAAGGGGTTAATCGCCAAGATCGCGCCGGCGGCGGCGGTGGCAATCTCCCACAGTAAAAACAGCGCGCCTAATTCGTAGAGCGAATTGATTTCAATTGTGAGTAGCGGTACTTCGTGCTCGTCTAATTGGGCGGCCAATTCGCTTAAGCGTTTGTCGTCCTCGCTGCCGGTAGAGAGATGAACGAAAAAGCGGTCCTCGCGGTAATCAAAATTGGCTTGCAGCGTTTCGCCGGCTACCGGCACCACGCCTTTGCCTTCTTTCCCGGTGGATTCAGCTACCAGCTGCTCGGCCCACAGACCGAAGGTTGCCAAGTCTTTGGGGGTAAGCAAGGTCAGCTTATCGCGCCCGTGGTTAACGTTGCAGGCACCCATCAGCGCGCCCAGTTTGAGCGCAGCATTTTCTTTTAGCGGTGCTTGCGGCCCGAAGGAAGCGGCTTGCTCTTTAGCCAAGGTGAGGATTTTTTTCACGTCCACGCCCATAATGGCGGCCGGCACAATGCCAAAGAAAGACAGGGCCGAAAAGCGTCCCCCGATGTCCGAAGGGTTGATAAACGTGTGGCGGAATTTGTGTTGTTTGGCCAACGCTTCCAGCCCGGTAGATTTATCCGTAATAGCGGCAAAGTTTTGGCCGGGTTCTTTAACACCGGATTTTTTTACTTCGTCAAAAAAGTAAGCAAACTGGGAGGACGGCTCTACCGTTCCGCCGGATTTGCTGGCGAAGATAAAAAGCGTTTGGGCCGGGTTGATTCTGGCCCGTGCGGCGCTGACCCAATCGGGGTTGGTGGTATCCAGCACGATGAGTTCCGGGTAACCGTCTTGTTTACCAAAAACGGTGCGGAAGACTTCCGGCGCTAACGACGAGCCGCCCATTCCCATCACGACGCAATGTTTGAAATTTTCTTTTACGTCTTTAGCAAAATTTAATACTTCTTCCAGGTGATCTAACGTCCAATCATATACTTTTTGCCAACCTAAAAATTGGACGATGAAATCTTGGCTTTCTTTATCTTTCTTCCACAAGGAAGCGTCTCTTTCCCAAAATTTTGTGTTGAAAGACAAGCTGTCCAACTTAATAAGTCCTTCCCGGATAATACCTTCGGTTAAGGGGGTTTCGTGTGTGTTCATAATTTCTTTTTCATCCTTTTTTTAAGGGCTAATGCCTTATTTAAAATTTTTGTTTTCAATGGTTTGTACTTTTGTTAAACGCCCTTCGTGGCGGGGTTGCCCCGAGAAAGAAGCGTTTAAAAATCGGGTTACGAGTTCCTCGGCTACTGCCGGGCCGATGATGCGCGCGCCTAGACACAGCACATTCAGTGCGTCGTGTTCTACGGCTTGTGCAGCCGTGTACGCATCGTGGCAAACGCTGGCGCGTATGCCTTTGGTTTTGTTTGCGGCAATACACATCCCTACGCCGCTACCACAAATTAAAATACCACGGTCGGCTTGTTTGGCCGCTACGGCTTGGGCTACTTTATCGGCGTAGTCGGGGTAGTCGGTACGGTCCGCGCAGTTCGTACCGCAATCTAACACTTCGTGCCCCAGCTTGCGCACCTGCTCAGCCACTGTTTGTTTCAACGGGAATCCGGCATGATCACATCCAATTGCTATTTTCATAAACTAGTATGCTTGATCTACCAAATCGCACATACAATGCCCCATAAAAATGTGGCATTCCTGCACGTGAGGGGTATTGTTAACCGCTACCACCAACGGTAGATCGCAAATGGTTTTAATGGTGCCGCCGTCTTTACCCAAAAACGCGGCCGTAAAACAACCTTTTTGTTTGGCCAGTGCGAGGGCCAGGTATACATTTTTGCTGTTGCCCGATGTGGAAATGCCGATGACGACGTCCCCTTTTTGAGCAAACCCGTCAATCTGGCGGGAGAAAACAACGTCGTACGAATAATCATTTCCTACGGCCGTTAGGGTAGAGGTGTTGGTATTAAGCGCCAAGGCCGGCAGCGATGGCCGTTCTTTTTTGAACCGTCCCACAAATTCGGCCGCGATATGTTGGGCATCCCCGGCACTTCCGCCGTTGCCCATTAAAATTACTTTATGTCCCTCGTTAAACGCTTGGATAATGCGTTTGGCTAATTCTTCTATCTTTCCGGACAGATTTTCCTTCACGTACGACAGTGCGGCAATTAGTTCATCCGCTTGGGTTTGTACAAACATAGGGGGTCTCCTTTAAATTTTTTCTACCGTATCTTTTTCTATCCAACCCCTTAAACCTTGGGAAGGAAGAATCACTTGATACCAGGCATCTTTCTCGTCCTGGATAGTCACTAAATGGCCTTGTGCGGCACTCGCACTGGCCGGGAAATTCGTGCCTGGTCCGCTACGTATTTCTGCCGAGGGAGAAGCGATAACCGCCAGGTTTTCCTGCTCTAGTCGGCCGCGTGCATAAAGCCAACCGGCGCATAACGTAAGCCCGATACAAGCTACGAGCGTCCAATAGCTTAACTTACGGCGCAGCAGCCCTATCCATGCCAGCAGGCACGTCAGCCAAAATAGGATATACACCAATCCTTTTAGTTCGTTGTACGATAAGCCGAAAAACAGCTTATGCAGTACCACCGGCACTCCGGCAGGAACCAGTCTTTCGCCGCCGGCCGCCAGCGTCAGTTCCAAGTTATGGCGGATATCTGCATCGCGCGGAGCCAGTCGAAACGCGCGGTAATAATTGGCGGCGGCCAGCCCTTTGCTTCCCATTTTAAAATAACAATTACCTATATTGTAGTAAACAAAAGGGTCTTTGGGGTAGTTTTTTAAGCAGTTTTCGTAACTGGTTAATGCTGCCGAAAACTTACCTTGACGGTAAAGCTCCTCGGCTTGACGTAAATCTTCCTGGGCAAAAATGGGAGAAAACAGTGCTAAAACTGTACCTAACATCAGCCAGCGTTTCATTTGAGTTCCTCCTCTATTTGTTTCAATACGCGCGAAGCATATGCCGCAAGTTCGGCATGGTTGTTGGCGTTAAATCCGGCCGGGGCAAAGCGTTGAGCCTCTAACTGTCGCCACAGTACGGCAAACGCTTTAGACGTAGCCGGAGCAATGCCGTGGCGGTTCAGCGTGGCTAAAATATCTTTAAGCGGTAAGCTGCCCGTGTGGATATCCAAGCGTTGTGCTAAATACGTGCAAGTTGCATCTGCTATTTCTTGTGCGCTGGAAGCTTTTTTAAGTTGGGCTTTGGTGTGTACCCATATTTTTTGACGGACTAACTTTTTGCGTCCCAGCACAGCAAATAGAAACGTGATAACCAGTAGGACAATCGCCGCTATATTGACCAGATACAGTCGCCCGGCTTTGACTAAGAAATTTTCGGCCGGGGCGTGTATCATTTTAAGGTATAAGATGTCATTTGTAAGAGCTTGCACTCCGTTAGAGGATACTTGTGCGTTGGAGAAATTAAACCCGCTTTCGGTTTTGGTAGCGGCCACGACTGTTACGGTTAAAGGGTCTGTTTGTAACGTTTTATACGCATGTGTATCCGGGTTAAAATAGGACCAGGCAAACGAAGGAATTGTATAAATGCCGGACGCAGCCGGTACCAGCACGGCCTTAAATGTCTTGTAACTGCGTGCGGAGGAAGCTATCCGGCCCGATTCAGGTGCAGCAGGGTAAATTTTAAATCCGTCCAAGGCAGGAAATGTTAAATTTTGGGTTGCTTTTAAATTACCCGGGCCTTTTACGGTTACGGTCAGATTGACGGCTTGGCCGGCTTCCACTCGATCCGAAGATGCCTGCGCCTTTATGGTATATCCACTGCCGACGGCTCCGTAAAACGAGGCGGGCTTTCCGGCAGGCAATTCCCGCACGGAGAGGGTAATCGGCGCGGATAGAACGGTCCTATCCGGGCTGACCGCCGCTCCGCCAAACAAACGGTCAAAGGCGGCGAAAGGCGACGATCCCGTTTTGTACCGTACGGCAGCCGGGCCGATGGTAGCTTTTCCGGGTTCAGCCGCGGTAAGCTGGTAGCGTTGCTCCTGGTAGTGATAAACCATATCGCCGATGGTTTGTTTTCCCTCTACGGATCCTTCATCTTCTATGAACAAGTTGGAAACAGTGGGCTTTTGGTAAGGAGCATCATAAAATGAACGGGAATAATAAAAGCGCACCGATAAGGAAACGGCCTCGTTTACGTACGGAGTGCGGTTACTGACGGCTGCTACCAGGAAAAAGGGTTCTCCCGCTTTGGCCTGGGCTTGTTTGGAAAGGGCCGCTTCTAGCGGGGGTAAATGGGGGTCTGGCTGGGTATCTGCTTGTAGGGGAGCATGGGCCGCGGCGGTTTGTGCGGTAGTTTGAGCAGCGTTGCCGCGGTATACGCGCACTGTAATGGGGTCCGTCCTATACGTTTGGTTGTTGTACGAAAAAGTAATAGGGCCAATTTCGGCATTCCCGACGAAACGAGGGACCATGGTGTAGCGAAAGAGTAGGGTAGTACGGCCGTTAATGGTAGATTGTTCGACTTCGCGTGAATAAACATTAAAGGCCGGAAGACTGGGCAGTTGCGGCATGGTTACATTGCCCGAAATACCGGTTACTTCCACGCTAAGGGTTAGTTCATCGTCCAGGGATAAGGCCGTCTTATCGGTACTGGCAGACAAGACTACCTGGGCCACCGCCGCGGTAGCCAACCCCAAAAACGCAATTAATAAAAAGAGTTTTCTGTGCATATTACCAGTCTTTTTCTACCGTGTTTGATGACGTCCCCTTTCCGGCTTGGGCTTGCGGTTTTTGTTCTTTGCCTTGTGCCATTTGCAGTACCCGGTCGGCCGCCTCTTTATCCGGTTGCGGTTTTTGTGGGCCTTGCTGGTCTTGTTGGCTGTCGGACTCGTTTTGTTGCCCCGCCTGCTGTTGGTTGGGGGAGTTATCGTTTTTATTTTGGTTGTTTTGATTATTCTGATTTTGTTGGTTTTGTTTATTTTGCAATAAAAGCTGTAAGTTGTGAATGGCCTCTTTATCATTTGGATTTTGCAGGATAGCCTGCCGGTAGGCCTGTTGGGCCTGGTCGGTTTGGTTGGCGCGGTAGTAGGCATTACCCAAATTAAACAAAGCGTCCTCTTGGCGGGGGGAATCTTGCTTGGCTGCTTGCTTAAACGCGGTTTGTGCGGTGGCGTAGTCCTTTAAGTAGTAGGCCGACGCGCCCGCCCCCAGGGCGGCTTCTTCGTTTTGCGGCTCACGGGAAAGCAATTCGTTATATTTAACAAGTGCTTGGCCGTATTTTTTTTGTTGATATAATTTCCCGCCGTTTCGCAAATCAG
>JAKSPG010000081.1 GCA_024405075.1 Elusimicrobiaceae bacterium
CCCCTTAATCGTGTAGTCGGCCCGTAAGAAACCCCACAAGTGACCGAACAGCTTGCGCACAATCGCGCGCCAGGCGGAATTTTCACGGATATCAGCCAGCAGTTGTTTGTCGGCGTCAAATACTTGCCACGAACGCCGCAGAGAGTAGCGTTTGCGGGTAACCGTCAGCACTTCTTTGGATCGGGCAAAATAAATTTGGTAGCGTTCTTTAGTTAGGCCAAATCCTTTTTGTAAAATAATGGCGGCACGTTTGCCTTTGTTATCAAATAAGTTAATTTCTTTTAATACCAGTTGCGACCATATTACCCCGCAGAAGAACACCACAATCCCCAACGGAATCAGCAATGAACAAACCGCATAAATCGTATTGTATACAAACGCGGAAAGCGGCAACAAATGCCCTATTTCGCTCACCGCCGTCAAAGCCAGTAGCACTCCGGTGCAAACCAGCAACACAAGCCCTAAAAACATGAATAAACTATCCCAACGGCTGGCCAGTGCGGTAAGGACATTTCCCTGGTTATCTTTTGCACGGAAAATAAGCGAAGGCGTGCCGTACAATCGTTTGAAACGTATGGGATAGAGCGAGTTGGGGTTGATGGGCGGCCAGTCCGTTACTTTTTGGAAAAACGGCCGCACGGCCCAGGTACCCCAAAAAAGGCACACATAACAAATGGCTAGCCAGATCAGCACGTCAAACCCGTGCCCCAGTTGGCGGATATACGGCGGCATATGCGGCGAGATAAGCGTGTTGACGCGCAGTTTGCCGGCCACGTGTTTGATCCGTTTGAGTACAGCAAGCACTTTGCGTCCAACTTGTTGCAAAGGATTGTGGCGTTTGACTGCCGTTTGAGACAGCGGAGTTTGTATTTGTTCGTCCGCCATGACTATCGGTACGTCGCTGACAGTGAGTACATCCGGGATGGTTATTTCAGTCGGTTCTATCAACTCGGGGGTTGGTTCAACCACTGTGCGGGGGGAAATAAACGAAAAAATCAAATCCGTTTCCGCATATGTTAAATTACGAGCCAAAATAGAATAAGATTTTCCGCTGATGAGAAAATATCCGGCGCCGAAATCGTTTTTGGGGGAATAAAAGCTGATGTAAAAAAACGGTTCGCCGGTGGAAAATTCAATCCGTTTAATTTCCTCTCCGGTATATGCGTTGCCGACGACTTGCATGTTTTTGCGTTTAATTTCGGCCAAGTCATTATTGATTTTATTTTCCAAACAGGTTTCGTTGCGGCAGTCGGATGTTTTGACGGTGATGCGGCTGTCGCCTTTGGAAATAGTCAGCACGCTGTCCTGCGGCGGGTTGGCAACGGTTTTCCAGCCCGCTGGCATATCCAGCGTAAAAGCGTTATCTTGTGAGGTAAAAGACGCGGCCACACCCCAACTTGCCGCCGATAAGGCCCCTGCTAACAAGACAGTTTTAATAACAGATGTACGCATCATATTTTACCATTATAGTAAATTATGAGGAATGTGGAACGTTCCCCTTTTAATTACCGCGAATTTACGTTGTAGTGCCGTGCCAAAAATTGTTATCATATATATACCTAATTTTATGTATAGAGGGAAAGATATGTCCGGCAGAAAGGTTTGTGTCAAATCCGTTTTGCAGTTACTACGTAAAAATAAGGCCGCGGGGCTGGTAGTTACTAACCCGGCTGACCAGTTTTATCTCATCGGTTTTTCGTTCTATCCCGGGGAAGCTGTGCTATTGGTGCACCCGAAAGGTGTAGTCGCTTTTGTGCGTAACTTGTATGTAGAGGCGTTAAACCGAACAGTGGCAGGGGTAGAGGTAATCGGTTGCGATGAGGATCGGTTGGGTGCCACGTTAAATTATGTAAAGAAACATAAGCTGGCGCACATTGGTTTTGATGCCGCTAAAGAAATGTACGCGGCGGGTAAACGCATGCGCCGGGCCGGCCTGACGGAATTACCCAGTTTGATTTCTTCCTTGCGCGAAACCAAGGGCGCGGACGAACTCAAAAAAATGCGCGCGGCCAATCGGATTGCTTTTTTGGCGTATGAATACGTCCGTCCCCGTGTAAAAGCCGGAATGATGGAGTGCGAAGTGGCTTCGCTGCTGGAGCAGTTTATGCGCGGGCATGGAGCGTCGGCCTTGTCGTTTGACACGATTGTAGCGTTTGGAGATAACGCCGCCAACCCTCACCATAAAACCGGTACGCGCCGCCTGAAAAAGAATGAGGCGGTACTGATGGACTTTGGCTGTATTTACGAGGGGTATTGCTCCGATATTACCCGCTCGTGGTGGTATGGTAATAATGAACCCGCAGAATATACCCGCGTGTGGAAATTGGTGGATCAGGCGCGCCGAACCGGTATTAACGCTGTGCGCGTCGGTACCGCTACACGTCAAGTAGATGCGCTGGCCCGCGGCGTAATTACGCAGGCCGGGTACGGGACGTATTTTACACACCGCACCGGGCACGGGGTTGGAATAGAAATTCACGAGGAGCCTTGTAACAGTGCCGATTCTAAAGTGGTATTACGTATGGGAAATGTGGTCACTGTGGAGCCGGGGATTTATTTACCGGGGAAATTTGGCGTGCGGCTGGAAGACACCGTGGCTGTTACCCAAACAAAGGCCCATATATTAACCAAAAAATAATTATGACAAAACAAGATTTATCTGCTAAACGCATGAGCGCGCTTCGCCGCAAACTTAAAGAGGACAAATGGGACGGATATATGACCGTCTCTCCGGTGGAGCAGCGTTACTTGTCCGGCATTGAGTTATCAGCCGGGGAAGCCGTCTTTCTCATTACGCCTACGCAAGCGCACTGCATTACCAAACAGCTGATCGTAAGCAAAATGGCTCCGGCGCGTGCCTTCTTAAAAACATACGCCGTTCCTTTTGGTACCATGTTGGCGGGCGCGGTGGACAAGGCCACTCAACTTAAACTCAAACGGGTGGCATTTGACCCCAACTCGGTAGACTTGCCATCCGGCGAAATGCTAGACAAGGCCGGGTATACGCGCCAAGAAAATGTAGTGGGGCAGATGCGTATGGCCAAATACCCCGACGAACTAGCCAAACTGCGTAAAGCGTGCAAAATTGCCTGGGAAGCATTTGCGGAAGTGCAACCCAAAATTAAAACAGGCATGAGCGAAGAAGACGTCCGTATTTTAATGGCAGTTGCCATGATTCGCCGCGGGGCGGACAGCATACCGTTTAACATCGTATGCTTTGGCGAAAACACAGCCGATGCGCACCACACGCCTTCCAAAACGCGTAAATTAAAAAAAGGCGAAGCGGTGCTCATGGACTTTGGCTGTTTTTACGAAGGATATACCTCCGACATGACCCGCAGTTGGTGGCACGGAACGCCCGCCCCAGCCGAGTATACCAGGATTTGGAATATCGTAGATAAAGCCCGCCGGGCCGGGATTAAAACCCTGCGTGCCGGAGTAACGGCCGGAGCTGTGGATAAAGCCGCGCGCGATGTAATCACGGCGGCCGGATACGGCAAAGAATTTATCCATACCACGGGCCACGGAATCGGCCTGGTGGTGCACGATGCACCAATTTTACGCTCGGGCTCTGCGGCCGTATTGCCGCAGAATGCCGTTGTAACGGTAGAGCCGGGTATTTACTTCACCGGGAAGTGGGGCATCCGGCTGGAAGACAGCTTTTTAGTAACTAAAACAGGTTCTAAAAAATTTACACAAAAATAATTTCGGGCATCGCCCGTGAAAGGAGCAACTTATGTTAAGCACAACCGAATTTAGAGAAGGCCTCATCTTTGAAGATGAAAACGGCCAACTGGTGGAAATTATTGAATTTCAACACCACCGCAAAAGCCAAGCCCGCGCCGTGGTACGCGTGAAATTGCGCAACATCAATACGGGTTCTGTCATTGAAACCTCGTACCGCCCCGAAGATAAATTCAAAGAAGTAGAAGTGGAAAAACGTCCGTTTACGTATTTGTACACCTCGGGCGATATGGCTACTTTTATGAATGCGGAAACGTACGACCAAGTGGAAGTTCCCGTTACCAAACTGGGCGATTTAACCAAATACTTAAAAGATAACATGGACGCTACCGGCATTTATATCAATGATAAACTTTTTAACGTAGAATTGCCGATTAAAGTACCGCTTAAAATTGCGTCTACCGTGCCCGGCGTAAAAGGCGACACTGTGGCCAATACCACTAAAGAAGCCACGCTGGAAACGGGGGCCGTTATTAAAGTGCCGCTTTTCATTAACGAAGGCGATACCGTCCTCGTGGATACGCGCACCGGCAGCTATGTGGAACGCGTAGCCGCTTAAGTATGTTCTTTGATAAGCGCGCAGTACTTTCGGTTGTATTACTGGCAAGTACGGTTGGACTGCGCGCATTTGATTTGCAGTACGGTACACTGTTTAAGGTAAGCGGGATTACGTTATCCTCGGATGGCTTGCCGGTTTTGCCGCTGGCGCGGGGCAAGTATGCCAACGTGCGGGTGTTGGACAAAAATACGTTTGAGTTTTTACAAACCTGCGCGGCGTCTTGCAAGCAACAAGAAGCGGCTGGACAGACTGAAGTGATTTCCTTTCGGGCGGCTAAAACGCGCCCGGATATGTGGATTGCGGACGTGGCGGTAGATAATCGCTGGTCGCTTACCTTTTTGGTATTTAAAAATAAGTCCGGCTTTAGTGTTGTAACCCCGTCGGATATAACCGTGCGGGACCGGATGTGGCTTTCGCATGTGGAACAGTTGTTGCAAGCCCGTGCGAAACAGGGCGTTGTGGAGGAGCAGCCTCATGCAATGTAGTGTTCGCCCGGGCGGGCAGTTAATTGCCAAGCGTGTGGAAATGGCAGATACGTTTTTCAAGCGGCTTATCGGACTGATGGGGCGTAAGAATTTGCCAGCCGGGGAAGGGTTGTTGCTGGCGCCTTGTGTGCAAATTCACACGTGTTTTATGCGCTTTGCCATAGATGCGGTATTTTGTGATAAGTCGGGCCGAGTGCTATATGTGAAGGAAAATATGAAACCGTGGCGTTGGGGCCGGTTTGTGCGCGGCGGATATTACACCCTGGAACTGCCGGGTGGCAGCCTGGGCGGACGGGTGCGCGCCGGAGATGAAATTATTTTTGCAGACCATTTTAATCAATTAACTACAGGAGCAGAAAAATAAATATGAAGAAAATAATTTTAGTGTTCATTTTTTGTGTGTGCGGCATTGGCCTGGCTGGGGCGCACGGCAATTGGGACCATTTTGGTGCTAACGTAACCTCCAACAATGTGCGGGCCTTTACCAAAGATTTAGGTGGCATGATTGGAGCCGGTACATACACTACGGGTCGTATTTTGGGTTGGGGTGGATTTCAAATCGGTCCGCGTGCCGGCATGCTTTTTAAAATGAGCCGCGGCCATGGTGCGACGCAAGCGGAGCGTGACCACACCGCTTTGGGTGAACGTAACGATGTGGGTAGCGTAGTCAGCCCGTGGTTGCAGGCGGATATTGGTATGCCTTTTCGCATTGACGGGTTTATCCGCGCCAGCAGTTATCAGGGGTTGACGATTGCCGGGGGTGGGCTTCGCTGGGGGATTACGCGCCCGAGCGAAGTGCTGGGGTCCTTCCAGCCGATGTTAGTGGTGGCGGCGCATAGTGCATCGGCCAAAGATTTTTCCGCCTCGCACTACAACGCCAGTTTGGTGCTTTCCATGAAGTTCAAATATTTTGTTCCGTACATTGGCGGTGGGGTGGATTATACCACCGTTACAGTGGGGAACGGAGTAGCAAGTGCCGCGGTGCGCGGCGCGCGCGAATATGCCGCCACAGCGCGCGGGACGGTTGGGTTTAACTTTAAATTGCCTTCGTATATGGATTTGAGTTTGGCCGCTAACTACGCCCACTACGGTATGGGGGCGGAAGCGTCGCTGTCGCTACGTTTCTAAAAATTGGGACATTTGTTTATTAGGTGCACAAAACAGTTTGTTTTGTGCACCGTTTTTTCGTCGGTGAGATAAAAAGGGCTAAAAAAAACTTGACATCGCTTTTTTTTTTGCTACCATGCGCTTATAACCACGTCTCTCTGCGGGGCTACCGATGGGAAAGCAACGTGGTTG
>JAKSPG010000082.1 GCA_024405075.1 Elusimicrobiaceae bacterium
GGGGATACTTATGCAAAATAAAAGCTGTTTGTTGGGCCGTTTAGACGCGAAAGCATTTACGTTAATTGAATTATTGGTTGTCGTTCTTATCATTGGTATTTTAGCGGCGGTAGCATTACCCAAATATGAAATGGCCGTTATGCGCAGCCGCTACGCCACGTTAAAGGCCAATGTAAATGCGCTAATGGATGCGGAAAAAATATATTATCTGGCCAACGGGGAATATACCGAGGACCTGGAAGCCTTATCCGTTGACTTAACGGGCTGTACGTTATCCAATAGTAAAAATCGATGTACCTATCCGTGGGGATTTTGCGGAGTTGAATTGGTTCCCCACCGTGTTAATTGTGAAAATACAAGCACTTTGCAAAACGGGTATGTTCGGTATTGGGATAGGACGCAATACGGAAATTTTGCTTGTTGGGCATTTACCGAGGACCGTACGGATAAGTATCACAAACTTTGCGAGAAAGAAGGGGGTACTTTTGTTCAGAAAACAATGTGCACTCACCCTGATTGCAGTATCTATAAGATAAGTGATTAAACATATTTTATTCGTTTGTCCATTCTCCTCATATTTTGTTAAAATATAAAAAGCCAGTTTGAGAGGGAATATGGACTACAACATTTTGGTCATCAATCCGGGCTCCACTTCCGATGATATCGGTTATTATCGGGGGGAAAAACCCGTTTTTGAAGTGACCGTCCGTTATTCCATGACCGATTTGGAGCCTTACGAGGGCAAAAACGTCACCGAACAGCTCCCGCTGCGCCGCAAACTTATTTTAGATTACCTATTAGACCATAAAATTCCGCTCAAAGAAATTGACGCCGTTATCGGCCGCGGCGGCTTGTTGCGCGCGTTGGAAGGCGGCGTGTACGCCGTCAACGATAAAATGGTGCGCGATTTGGAAAACGGACATTACGGCAGCCACGCCAGTAATTTGGGCGGAATTTTAGCCAAAGATATTGCACGCTACGCCAAATGCCCCAGCTTTATTGCCAACCCGGTTATTGTAGATGAATTTGAGCCGGTGGCCCGTTACTCCGGCATGCCGGAAAACCCGCGTATTTCTATTTTTCACGCGCTGAGCCAAAAACGTGTCGCACGGCTGATTGCCGAAAAAAGGGGCAAAACATACGAGAACGTGAATTGCGTAGTTTGCCACGGAGGGGGTGGCGTTTCCGTCGGGGCACATCGCAAGGGACGCGTGATTGACGTTACCAACGGGTTTGAAGGAGACGGCCCGATGACGCCTCAGCGCAGTGGCAGTACCCCCGGCTCCAAACTGGTACAGATGTGTTTTTCCGGCCAGTACACGGAGCGGGAAATCCGATTCAAAATGCGCGGCCGCGGCGGGCTGGTGGCGTATACGGGCACGTCCGATGTAAAAGAGTTGGAAGAATTTATTGCCAAAGGCATTAAACGCCCGGGCAGTTTGATTACGTGCTCGCAGGAAGAAGCCAAACTGGCCCTGGAAGCCTTGATTTACCAATTAGCCAAAGCGATCGGGGAAATGGCGGTTGTATTGGAAGGAAAAGTAGATTTTATTGCGCTCACCGGTGGGCTGATGCATAGCAAATACATCCCGCAACGGATCAGCCAATACGTCAGTTGGATTGCGCCGATGTATGTGTTCCCGGGTAGTGAAGAAAAAGACGCTTTGCGTGTAGCTGCCCGCCGGGCGTTGATGAACCCCAAAATCGTGCGGCAATATGCATAGATTTAAGTTTATTTATAAGGAGAAAAAAAATATGAAATTCAACAGTTTTGCTGATTTGATTAACCAAGTAAAAGGAAAATCAAACAGAGTCGTTGTGCCGGGAGCTAACAACCGCGAAGCGTTGGAAGCTATCAAAATGGCAGATGAAAACGGCCTTATTTCTCATGGTATTTTAATCGGGCCGATTGCCAAAGTAAAAGAAATGGTAAAAACGGTTGGCCTGCCGGAAGCGAAATTTGAATTTATTGACTGCGAAGATGTTCCCACCATGTGCAAACTGGCGGTGGACCAAATTTTAGCGGGCAAAGGCGACTTTTTAATTAAAGGTTTAGTAGATACAAAATACTACATGAAAGCCATTTTGAATAAAGAAGCCCACCTCGTGCCGGAGGGAGCTTTGTTATCGCACTTTGTGCTATTCAGCACGCCTAAATATAAAAAACCGTTTGCGGTGACCGATTCAGCCGTTGTGATTGCCCCTACGCTGGAGCAAAAAGTAAAAATTATTCAAAACGCCGCTAACACCATGCACAAACTGGGGGTAGAAAACCCAAAAATCGCTTGCGTGTGCCCGGTAGAAAAAGTGAACGAAAAAATTCCCAGCACGGTAGATGCCGCGGCGTTGGCTCAAATGAACCAGGAAGGTAAAATTACGGGTTGCACTGTGGAAGGACCGTACGATTTGTATATTTCGCTCTCCGCGCAAAAGGCGGCCGAGAAAGGCATTACCGATAAAGTCGTTCCCGGAGATGCCGACGTGCTAATGTTGCCGGATCTGGACGCTGGCAACCCGCTGTACAAAGCGTTGGCCTTCTTTGGTGATCACATGGAAGCGGCGGCGGTACTCGTTGGGCCGAAAATCCCGGTCATTTTGCCTTCTCGCGCCGATGACCCGAAGGTAAAATTAAACGCTATCGCGCTCTGTTCGTTCTTAAAAGACCAAAAATAAATAACGGGGGCGGTTTTACCGCCCCTGATTTTTGCACGTATGAAAAAGAAATTAGTTGCTTTTTTATCGGCCCACTATCGCCGCTATCACGACGTGGTCTTTTACCTCGTTGCACTGACGGTGATAGCCGTGTCGGCGTGGATATCGGTGCAAGTGGCCCACCAAAAAAAAGTGCTGGAACAAGAACACCTGCAAACGCGGGATATTCCCTCTGTGGAGTTTGCCGTAGGGGAAAAACCCATTTATGTAGCATTGCAGGAGTCCGGCCTGTCCAATCAACAAATTGCCCAAATTGTCAGCAAGCTTAGCTCAGTCGTAGATACGCGCAAACTGCAAAAACACGACACGTATTCCCTGTCCGTGGAAAATGACCAGATTGTTATGCTGCTGCTAACGCAGGGTTTTAAGCGGTTTTTTGTAGCTAATGTGGAGGGAGCGTTGGTGGCGGGTGTGAGCGACGTGGAAATTAAAACCCGCATCAAAACAGCCGCAGGCGAGGTGAAAGGGTCGCTTTTCAATTCCATGTTAGCCCGAGGGTTGCAGGTCCCGCTTATTTTAGATTTTACGGATGCGTTCTCGTGGACGATTGACTTTAACACCGATACCCGCAACGGCGACCGCTACGCCGCTCTGTGGGAAGAAAATTATACGGCGTCCGGCGAGATAACCAGCCAGGACTTGCTGGCCGCTTATTATACCGGTGCGGAAAATAAAGTGACCACCTACGCTTTTTATTTTGAAGACGATTTTTACGACGAAACGGGTAAAATCAGCAAGAAAATGTTCTTAAAATCGCCGATTAGTTTCCGCGGATATCGTATTTCGTCACGTTTTTCCTATGGGCGCATGCACCCCATTTTAAAAATCCGCCGTCCGCACCTGGGTATTGATTACGCCGCCCCTATCGGTACGCCGGTGCAAGCAGTGGCCGACGGAACTATTAAGTTCGTAGGCTGGAAAGGCGGTTTTGGTAACTTTGTGGAAATCAAACACGCCAACGGATATACCACCATGTACGGGCACCTCAAAAATTATGGCAAAGGGGTGCAAACCGGGGCCAAAATTAAGCAGGGCCAGACGGTGGGATATATTGGCAGTACGGGGCTTTCTACGGGGCCGCATTTGGACTTTCGCATCAAGGAAAAGGACCGTTTTGTGGATTTCTTAAAAATGAAAAACCGCAATTCGGCGGTGCGAGATATCCCGGCCGAAAAAAAACAAGAATTTGAGGACTTAAAAGTGTTATACTTAAAGGAATTGGACGCGGCAGCCCGTGCGGCTTCCGCGCCGAAGGAGGACCATGAAGCGTAAAAAAATAGCTTTAACGGGAGGCCCTAACAGCGGCAAAACGACGGCGCTTTCCGTGCTGAAGGAAACTTTCGGCCCGCAGGTGGAACTCGTGCGTGAGGCCGCTACCTTGATTTTTAGCGGTGGTTTTCCACGGCAGGATAATAGTATTCCTCACATTGAAGCCGCACAAAAAATCATCTTTTTTACCACCCAGCAGTTAGAAAGTTTGGCGGAAAAATCGTCCGACGCGCCCCTTATCGTGTGCGACCGGGGCACCGTGGACGCTGCGGTGTACTGGCCGGGAGGGGTGGAAGACTTTTTCACCCATATGGGTACTACGCTGGATAACGAATTGGCCCGCTACGATGCCGTGCTGCACTTATCCCCACCGGATAATCCGGCTTTCTACCAATCCACCCACGTGCGGACGGAAAGCTTGGACCAGGCCTTTGAAATTGACCGCAAAATTCTAAAAATTTGGGAGCGGCACCCCAACCGCATCGTTATCGGCGGGACGGAGCACTTTTTGGAAAAGGCAGAAGCTATTAAAAAATTTGTAGAAAAAATAATGAAAGGATAGAATCATGAAAAAAATCGTTTTAACCGGCGGCCCCAGCGGCGGCAAGACAACAGCTCTTTCTATTTTGAAAGAGACTTTTGGTAACAAAATCGCACTCGTGCAAGAAGCTGCCACGCTTGTGTACAGCGGCGGTTTCCCACGTACGGACAACAGCCCCGTGCATATTGAACATGCACAGAACATCATTTTTTACACGGTACACCAATTGGAAGAATTGGCGGAGCGGATTTCGGACGCGTCGGTAATGGTGTGCGACCGCGGCTCCATTGACGGCGCGGTATACTGGCCGTACGGACCGGAAGACTTTTTTAAAGCGATGCACTCGTCTTTGGAAGCGGAACTGGCGCGTTACGATGCGGTTATCCACCTCTCCCCACCGCCGGAAAAAGACTTCTACCAAGCCACCAACGTTCGTACAGAAAATTTACAACAGGCTTTTGAAATTGATGATAAAATTTTGAAAATTTGGGAAAAACACCCCAACCGCTTGGTTATCCCACGGGAAAAACATTATTTTGAAAAAGCCGAAATCATCAAAAATTACATAGAAGAGATGATTGCTAAATAAGTTATTTAAGGAGTTTTTTTTGTTACTATGATTTGGAACCCATTTAAAAAGAAAGGGGCAGATACACCTGCCAAAAACGAGACCATTGAAGAGCGCATTGAGCGGGAAATTGATTCGCTGCCGGCGATGTTTAAAGGGAAGTTGAAAGACCCGGAAGTCAAAAAACGCTTTGTGGATATCGCTAAGCGCATGGAGCAAGACGGTGTAGATTTTAAAAGTATCCGCCAAATGAAAAAGTGGATGAAAGAGCACGAAGCAGAACTGCGTGCCCAAGGCGGGGTGAATGTGCCTAAAGTGGAAACCGTTGTGCACGAAGGCCCGCGTATCGGCCGTAACGACCCGTGCCCTTGCGGCAGCGGCAAGAAGTACAAAAAGTGCTGCGGCGCAGATAAATAAAAATTCGGCAGTTTTGAAAACCACAACCCTCGTAAATTGGCGAGGGTTGTATGTTTAAGGTAATACTTTACAAACGGCTACGCCGCGTGCTGTGTACCCGTCACAGTGTGTTGTGCCACTTAATTCCGGGTGGTAAGAATAGTGGTCAAAGCGAACACTATAACTTGCTTCCGTGTGCGCAGCGCAATCTATATAAGAGGTATTGTGCCCCGGGCATAGAGAGACGGAAATAGACCCCGTCGCTTCGCTGTTAGCCAGTCCCAAATCTATAAAAAATCCATGAGGACACTTCCACAAATTATTTGTTGTTCCATTATTATTGGAATTACTGCATCCAGCGGTATAGTCCACATCCAAAACCGTTAAATCGGGAGAATAAAATCCGTTGGCTAGGTAAAAAACTTCTTGTGCCCGTTTAACACCGTGCAATACTTGGATATATGTCATAAAGCGGCTTTTATCTACGGCTTTTTGATATTGCGG
>JAKSPG010000083.1 GCA_024405075.1 Elusimicrobiaceae bacterium
AGGATATTGTCCATTAGCCATATAATAGACTTCCATGGCGTTCTTAAAAGTTTTAGCGGCTGACATGATATTCATGTAGCGGCTTTTCGCTACCGCAAGTTGATATTTTGGAAACGCCACACTTGCCAAAATACCGATAATTAACACAACCACTAATAATTCAATTAAGGTAAAACCAGGCGTAAAACCACTATTTCTATTGTTCATAAATACTCCTATTGATTCGGTCCGAAGTAACCCATAAAAAAGGCGACGCATTACTTGGACTCTGCGAGTGGCCCGCGTAATAACCGTCGCCCCCCTACCCTGCAAGCAGAGTAGGTGTGAGCAGACGATTATTTGAAGGACTCGCAGAAGACTAACTTTCGTTAGACCACGCACGGACGAACTCCGTGCTTCCATCAAATAATCTTAAAAATTAGGCGTTGTTAAATTAAAATAATCTCCTTATTTTTCTAATCTGGGGAAAAGTGGCGCATACTTTTCAATTTTTCCGGGTTGCAAGCGGCGCGCCATTTCCGGCCCGATAGTCGGCATAAAGGGCGTTAGCCATTTCGCCACGTAGCGCAAGCACGCAACTAATTCTAATAATACATTTTTTGCGCCTTCCACATTGGTTTTTGCCATTTCCCATGGTTTGGTTTCGTCTACGAGTTTGTTTAAATCACTCGCGAATCCGTAAATTTGCTCTAGCACTTTATCAAAGGCCAAATCGTCATACGCGGCGTCAATGGTTTTTTCCACGTCGCCGGCTTGGGCAAGCAGTTGGTAGTTGCCTTCAATTTTTTCCGGCAAATCGCCGATGTTTTTAGCCGCCATGTTGAGCGTGCGCGACAACAAATTGCCGATGTTGTTGGCTAAATCGGAATTGTAGCGGTTTTTAAAACTGGCCATGGAAAAATCGCCGTCCTGCCCAAAGGGTACTTCGCGGAACAAAAACGCGCGCACCGGGTCCACCCCGTAGGTGGCGGCTACTTCGGCCGGGTTGACGATGTTGCCCAAGGATTTGGACATTTTTTCACCTTCTACCGTCCACCAACCGTGCGCAAATACTTTTTTAGGTAGCGGTAAATTAAGTGCCATTAAAACTGCCGGCCAAATAACGGTGTGGAAACGGAAAATTTCCTTGCCCACCATGTGTAAATCGGCAGGCCATAAATCTTCAAATTTTTCTACGCCGATTTTTTTCAGTTGCGCTTCGTGTTCTTGTTTATCGTCACAAATGTGCGTACCAAAACCCGCCGCGGAAATATAGTTAATCAGCGCATCAAACCATACGTAAATGGTGTGTTTGGGGTTGTTCGGCACCGGAATACCCCACGCCACTTTTGTGCGCGTAACGGATAAATCTTGCAAGCCGCCCTTGACGAAATTGATGATTTCGTTGGCGCGTGTTTTGGGGCTTAAAAATTCCGGGTGTTCCTCGTAGTATTTTAAGAGGGGTTTTTCGTAGCGCGAGAGTTTGAAGAAATAAGTTTCTTCGTGTACTTCGGTCAACGGGCGTTTGTGTACGGGGCACAAGTTGCCTTCCAAAATTTCGCTGTCGTTGTAGTATTGCTCGCACGACATGCAGTATTTGCCCGCATACGAACCCAAATAAATATCGCCCGATTTTAATAATTTTTCAAAAATAGCTTGCACGACAGCTTCGTGGTGCGGGTCGGTGGTGCGGATGAAATCGTCGTAAGAAATGTTCAGCGTTTTCCACATTTCTTTATATTTTTCGGCCACGCTATCGGCCCATTGTTTGGGGGAAACGTTATTGGCGGCGGCGGTTTTTTCAATGTTGGCGCCGTGTTCGTCCGTACCCGTTAGATAATGCACATCAAAACCCTGCTGGCGTTTGTAGCGCGCCAAAATATCTTGCGCGATCGTCGTGTAGGCGTGACCGATGTGCGGCACGGAATTGACGTAATAAAGCGGGGTGGTGATGTAAAATTTTTTAGTCATAAGTTAATTCTCCGTATTAAAAATGGATAGCGGCAAACCGTCCAAACTCATCAGCGCGGTTTCCAAAATAAGCGCGGGCGAGACGTTGCGCACCAAACTGCGCTTGTAATTTTCCAGCTGTTTAAGTGCTTGCACAAAGCGATGCTGGGACGTTTCGTCAGTCGATTGCAACCAACCGGCGTGCACGTTCATCAGTAGCACGTCCAAAACGGCTTGCACTTCCTGGCGCGCGGCGGTAAGCGTGCGGCTGATAGCAGCCGCCGCGGCGGCCGGGCCTTGCGGTGTGCAACCATTTTCCCCTAGGCCGGCTTCTTGCAATAACGTTAGTGCCGTATTTGCTTTTAAGGCCCCGGCAACCGACCCCGCACTATATGCCGCGCACAAGGAAGGGTTATCGGTTTCCAGTTGGTTATTTTGCAAAATTTTTTCCACATTTTCTCGCGACAGCGGTGCAAATGCCAGTGGTTGACAGCGCGATAAAATCGTACGCAACATGGCCGTACGTTTGGAAGTGATTAAAATCCACACAGTTTTTGCGGGTGGTTCTTCAATAAATTTTAGCAGCGCGTTGGCCGCCGCGCCTTGCATGGATTGCGCTGCGTCAATAATCAGCACTTTCCAGCCGCTGCCGACGGCTTTTTGTTGGGATTTGGCCGTTACGGCGCGGACGGTGCTGATGTTAATATGTTGCTGTTTGGCCAGTTCCTTTTCCAGTTCTTCTTCGTAACCGCTGGAGGAAAAATCTTTTTTGACTTCCAACCGCGCTTGGTAAAGAAAATCGGCAAATACTACGTCCGGATGGGTGTGTTGGTTGATTGCCTTACAGCTGGCACACACGCCGCAGGCGTTACCCGTTTGGCGGGCTTGCGGGTCCAGGCAGTTTAAGGCTTTGGCAAATTCCAAGGCGGTTTTGGCTTTGCCTACCCCGGCCGGGCCGTAGAATAACAAGGCCCCCGGCACGCGCCCGGTTTGGACGAGTGTTTGTAAATACGCGGTGGCTTTTTCCTGGCCGAGGATATCTGTAAACGACATTTATACCTGGTGTTTTTCTAACAGTTCGCGCACGCGGGTTTGAATATCGGAAATGTTTTTATCGGCATCTATCAGATAGGCATTGGGAGTGCGTTGAATCATCTCCAAATACCCCTGGCGCATTTTTTTGCGAAATGCCAAATCTTCCTGCTCTAACCGGTCAGAAAACAGATATTCCCCGCGTTCGGTAAAGTATTTGTCCGACATCAAAAACACAAGTGTCAAATCCGGCACCGTTTGCAAGGTAGCGATGCGGTTAAGCGTGTCAATAATTTTTAAATCAATGCCGCGCCCGTAGCCTTGGTAAGCGCAGGTGGACATAGTGTAACGCTCGCACACAACGGTCTTGCCGGCTTGTAGGGCGGGCAGGATTTTTTCTTGCGTGTGTTGCGCGCGGGAAGCTTCGTACAACAAAAGCTCGGTTATGGGTGTGACGGACAACCCCGGCTCCAGCACAATTTGGCGGATGCGCTCGGCTGTGGGGGTGCCGCCGGGTTCGCGCGTTAAGATAACGTCGCGCCCTTGTTCAATTAAATAATTCAAAAGCAGTTTGGCTTGGGTGGATTTGCCGCAGCGGTCCGGCCCTTCCAATACGATAAATTTTCCTTTCTTCATGCGAGTCCTTCTTGGGAAGTAATAATTTGTAGCGTCGGTTTGGCGGGCAACTGCCAGCCGTTTTGGGATTGCGCAATCAGCTTGTCCAGCTTGCCCTGTGCTTGCAAAATAAAATCAATAATTTCGCGGTAGGCCCCGTCGCCGCCTGTGCGGGTAGAGACAAAGTGCGCGGCCTCTTTTACTTGCGGCACGGCGTTGGCCACCGTGGCGGCAAAACCTACTTGCCGCAGGAGGGGTAAATCGGTCAAATCGTCGCCGATGTAGGCCACTTGGTCGGCTGTTATATTTTCGCGTTTTAGCACGTCGTTAAGCGGGCCGAGTTTGCTTAAAAAACCTTGGTACATGTAGGTATATCCCAAAATATCTGCGCGGCGCACGGTAGTTTCGTGGCGGCGGCCCGTGATAATGCCCAGCGTAAGGCCCGTCTGACGGCACAGAATAGCGGCGATACCGTCTTGCGTATTAAAAGATTTAAATTCTTCTATTTTCCCGGCAGAATTGAGAAAAAAATTAACTTTTCCGTCCGTTAAAATGCCGTCCACGTCGGTTAAAATGACTTTTATTTTTTTAGCCCGTTCCTGTGCGTTTTGCATAATAGGTATTATAGCAAAAATGGAAAGAGGGCTAAATAGTAATAGGGTTAGTTAAATGCGTAACCGATGTTTCCCGCGCCTACATCTACCTTCACAGTACCGAAGCCTTTGCAAATTTTCGTTCCAAAAGAGCTATATCCGTAGCAGAAAAATTTTCCGTCCTCCAGTTGGCCTATGCCGTAAAATTGGGAGTAGGGGGAACGGTTACAATAGACAATGGCCTTACTAAAAGCCCCAGCGGAAGTGGAAGCAGCGCGGCAGATGAAGTTTTTTGTTTTCACGGCATTTGTTGCGTAGTTGTAATTTGTGGTGATTTCTCCGGGAATATCCATGCCCAAAGATTCAACGTCATCTGTATATTCCCCGTTTGCTATGTGGTAAGCTGTGGCGGCATTGCCCATCGCGCGAACAAGGGTGACGGCTTCTGCGGCGCGAGCTTTTTCTACGGCTTTTTGGTATTGCGGTAAGGCTATGGCTGTCAAAATACCGATGATAAGGACAACGACAAGTAGTTCAATGAGCGTAAAACCTGCTCTGCTTTCTTTTGCCTTTTTGTTCATACAATTCTCTCCTTGTGGGAGCGCAAAAAAAGCGACGCATTATTGCCTAAGCCTTTTCCGTAACCCGTGCAACAACCGCCGCCTGCCTGTTGCGTGAGCAACAGGCAAAAGCAGACGATCATTTGCTGGACGGAAAAGTGCCTTGTGCGTGATGCACCCGGCTCTGCGCAGGCTTGCCCTGCACTCCCGACAAATAATCCAAATTTTAACTACCCTGTTATGGTAATAAATTTTGGGGGGGTGCCGCAAGTGCGTGAGAAATCCTCGCGTGTACCCTTATTTTTTATATAATAGGGGTACTTGTTTTTATAGGGGTATTTATGGCTAAACGGTTTACGGAAAATGCACAAAAAATTATTTTAATCGCGCAGGAAGAAGCCAAACGCTTAAACCACGATTACGTCGGTACGGAGCATATTTTGCTTGGGTTAAGCGCATTGGACGGAACGGTCTCGCACAAGATTTTGACCGGTTTGGGTATTACGTTTCGCAAAGTGCGCCAGGAAATTGAAAAAATGGTCGGCATCGGGGATGCTATTATGCTCTCGGGTGAGATTCCGTTTACACCGCGGGCCAAGAAAGTGTTGGAATTTTCGGTAGAAGAATCCCAGATGTTAGGGGTAGAGCACATCGGCACGGAACACATTTTGCTGGGCCTTATCCACGAAGAAGAAGGCATGGCCGGCAAAATTTTGGAAAATTTGGGGCTTAATTTGGCTGCCGTGCGCGAAGCCGTCATCAACTTTTTAGGCAACGCCGAGCCGGAAGAACTGGCCGAAAAAGGTGCCGAAGCGTTGCCGGGGGACAACACCATTCGTCAACCGCGCGAGGAGAAACCCGCCGCGGCCGGCGCTAAAAAGAGCAAAACACCTACCCTGGACGAATACACGCGCGATCTAACCCGCCTGGCCATGCAACACAAGCTGGACCCGGTTATCGGCCGTGAGGAAGAAATTGAACGTGTAGTGCAGATTTTGGCCCGCCGTACCAAAAACAATCCGGTGCTCATCGGTGAGCCGGGCGTAGGCAAGACCGCTATTGTGGAGGGGCTTGCACAAAAAATTTCCCGTGGGGAAATTTCCGATGTCTTGGCCGGCAAGCGGCTACTGGCGTTGGATATGGCCTCTGTCATCGCCGGAACAAAATACCGCGGCGAATTTGAACAACGTCTCAAAAACATCATTGATGAACTGGCCGCCGCGCAAGATGCTATTAT
>JAKSPG010000084.1 GCA_024405075.1 Elusimicrobiaceae bacterium
GAGGGAAAAATAAAGGCGTGCCTCCCCGCGGCCGGGGGGTTGCCGGCGTTTTGGTGTTTGATACCATACGAGTATAACCTAAATTACATGAGGGGATACGTATGGAAAAGAAAAAGTGCTTGTTGAGCCGTTTAGATGTTAAAGCTTTTACGTTAATTGAGTTGTTGGTGGTCGTTCTCATCATCGGCATTTTGGCCGCGGTGGCTTTGCCGCAGTATCAAAAAGCAGTTGAAAAAAGCAAGGCCACACAAGCCCTTACACTTTTGCGCTCTTTATATCATGCACAAGAAGCGTATTGGTTGGCTAACGGGGCATATGCTACTCAATTTGATCAATTGGATATTTCTGTATCTTGGGACGGAACAAGCAAATGGCGGACGGATTATGCAAAAGATACTCGGTCTACGCTCGATTGGTCTTTGCAGATCTTTAACAATGGTACAGGTATTTCATCGATTAGTGTTGGTAGATTGACGGGACCCTATGCCGGAGGCGGATTTGTCATTTATACGCAGGCTCATGCTGAGATGGAGCCTGGTAAGATTTATTGTTGCGAGCGAGATAGAAACGGGCTTGTATTTCAACAAGAAAGTGGTGCATATTGTAAAAAATTGTTTTCGGGAACTAAAATCCACAATTCTAATCCGGTATTATTTAGTATGCCATAAAAATAACCCCCGCTCAAATAGAGCGGGGGCTTTACTTTGCAATTTTTAAACTATCTATTTCTGTACAGCCACAGCTCCGCCGGTTAAATCTTTAATGGCGGCTACGGCACCCAACACGTTGCTCGCTTCGTAGGGCATGTAGATAATTTTGTTATCTTTGCCTTCCGTCATAGTTTGTAACGCTTCAATATATTTGAGCGAGATCATATAGCTGGCCGGATTGGAAGACTGCGCCACTGTGTTGGCTACAATTTTCACGGATTCGGCTTCCGCCTGCGCTACTTTGATTTTAGCTTCGGCTTGTCCTTCCGCTTCTAAAATGGCGGCCTGTTTCATACCTTCGGCTTTTTTAATCTCCGATTCCCGCACGGCTTCGGCTTTTAAAATTTGGGCCGTTTTCGTACCTTCGGCCTCCGTAACCATGGCGCGGCGGTCGCGCTCGGCTTTCATCTGTTTTTCCATGGCTTCGCGAATGGCGGCGGGGGGAATAATATCCTGCAGTTCCACGCGGTTAACTTTCACGCCCCATTTGTTGGACGCATCATCCAAGATAACTTGCAATTTGCTATTGATGGTTTCTCTTGATGTTAACGTTTGGTCCAGGTCCATTTCGCCGATGATGTTACGGAGTGTAGTTTGCGTTAATTTTTCAATGGCCACGGGCAAAGATTCCACTTTGTATGCTGCTTTAAGCGGATCGGTGATTTGGAAATACAACAGCGCATTGATTTCAATACCCACGTTATCTTTAGTGATTACGTTTTGGCGGTCAAAATCATAAACAGTTTCGCGCATGTCAATCGTGTCGCGCAGTTCCATGAACGGTACAACGCGGGTTCGTCCGGAGCCGTCTACATATTCGCGGCTGTTGCGCCATTCCATTTCGTGTGCTTTTTCCATAACAGGAATAATCACGTGCAATCCCGGGTTGAGAACGCGGGAGAATTTACCAAAGTTTTCAATAATCATCACCTGCGCTTGTTTAACAATCACAAGCCCTTTGGCGATGAGAATAATGAAAAATACAACAACAACACCCAAAAATATGATTCCTAATTCCGGCATGTTTTTTTTCTCTCCTTTTGATTATTTTACGCGGACGGTTAATGTAACCCCGTCCAACTTCTCTACGATACAGCTTGTTCCTGCGGCAATCGGTTTTTCGGCGGTGGCTTTCCAACTTTCGCCCTGCACTTTGACGCGGCCGGTACCTTGGGCCGGGTCAATGGCGGTTTCCACGACGGCTTCCTGGCCGATAACATCTTCAGCCGGTGTGTTGATGTGTTTGGTGAATTTATCTACAAAGCGCAGTAAGAACGGCCGAATGCCTAACCAACAGGTACAGGCGATGACGGCAAACGTCCCCACTTGCCACCAGGTGCCAAACCCCAGCCAGGAAACGATCCCAGCCCCGACGGCACCGATACCTAAACACGTGAGCGAAAATTCCATCGTAAACAATTCACCCACAAAACAGCATACAGCCAATATGTAGTATATGTAGTACGTCATATTTCTCCTTTAATTTTGCATGATGTCTAAATATCTGCGTAAGAATACGAGGCGTCTTTCGTCGTGTATTTTATTTGATATAAAAATCATATTAGCAATAAAGCGGCGTATCGTCTGGCGCGAGGAAAGCGGGGTCAAGAAGTTGTCATTCCAGTCCAACTGGCGCGAAGCGATATACCGGCGGCAATCATCTTGTGATAAAATTTTTCCGTTATCCAGCGGGTCAATAAATACGGATTCTTGCGGGCCTTTGAGGTGCACTAATATACGCCCGGCTAAGTCCACTAACCCGGCATCTACGCCGTAGCGTTGGCAAATAAGCACGTACAAACTGGCCACGCACAAACTAGATCCGCGGTGCTTGTGTAGAAAACGGGAAAAGGCGATTCCTTGTATATCCCAGCTGATAGGCAAAATTTGTAGCCCCAATGTGTTGAAAAAATAGTGCGACAGCGTGCGGGCGATTTCGCTATAGTTGCGGGCATTGAGTAAACCGGGGCGTACAGCGCGGGCGATTTCATCCAGCAAAATAGTTACTTCCAGGCGCGAAGTCGTAGGCACGGTGAATTTAGAGAGTAAGGTCAGTCCTTCTTCCAGGTCCGGGTTGATTTTAGTAGCAAAATGGGCCAGCGCGGCGGATAGTTCTTCCCAACCGATTTCTTCCAGCGTGTGTACGACGGGTAGAGGTGTTTCTTCGCGGAATGTTTCTTTCAGTACAGTTCTTACCCCGGTTGGGTTAGCTTTAAAGGCGGCTGCAATTTCCTTGCGCAAGACGGTGCCATAGGAGTCTGTCTCGGTAGATAATAATTTAAGCAGCGCTTTTAAACGGTCGTTTTCCATGTCTATAGAGTAGCATATTGCGGGAGAAATTTCCACTGTTTTTTAGAAGAAAAATCCGAAAAAAAACCGGGGTATAAAAACCCCGGCTTTTGGTGTAACAAAAAGAACTATTGCAAGTCTTTTTCGTTCGCGGTGATAGACAACACCACCCGGCGATTTTTGGCGCGTCCTTCTTCGGTATCGTTGCTGGCGATGGGGTTAGCAGGACCATAGCCCACGTACGTAATGCTCAGCGTTTTAAGCCCGCTGCCGAGTAAAAAGTCATACACGGCTTTGGCGCGCGCGGTAGATAAACGCTGGTTGATAGCGGCGGAACCGGTGGAATCCGTATAACCTTGTACGACGATGCGGTTTTTCGGATATTTTTTAAGTACGCGGTTTAAATCCGTTAAGGTTTGCAACGAATTGGCCGATAATTCCGAGCTGCCTACAGAAAACAAAATATCGTTTTTGAGGTAGACTTGGATGCCGTTTTCGCTCTTTACAACGTCGGCGATGGCCTGCAGTTCTTTGGCTTGTTTGTCGTAGTAGTTACCCAACAAACCGCCGGCAGTAGCCCCAGCCAACGCGCCGACAATAGCACCCGTGCCGCTTGTGCCACCCGTGTTGTGAGAAATGACAGCCCCGGCCACGGCGCCTACGGCCGCGCCTCCGGCGGCACCCCAAGCGGTTCTTTTACCAGGGGTGGTGCAAGCGGTAGCTAATAACGAAACTGCCGCAGTAAGTAGAACTATTTTTTTCATGTGTACAATCTCCTTAAGTTTAAATAAAAGGCACTTATATTTTACTTTTTTCTGCGCATGCGGGCGTATTTTTATTTTTGGTCTTTTTTGGGGGGATTATTTGAGTCGGTGAAATAGAAGGACTTGACATCGTTTTTTTTTTGGTACTATACGTTTGTAACCTAATCATGTGAGGGAATACGTATGGAAAAGAAAAATGGTTTGTTGGCAGGATTTGAAGGAGTAAAACAGCCCCGCTCGTCATCCCGGAAGTTTGTAATCCGGGATATAGCGGGGCGGGATGGAGTTATGGCCGCGCCTATACCCCGCATAGAACCACTGCGGGGTGACGAGACGCGGCGGCAACGCGGTTTTACACTTATTGATTTATTGGTTGTTGTCCTTATTATCGGTATTTTAGCGGCGGTAGGGTTGCCGCAGTATCAGCAAGCCGTTATAAAAAGCCGTTTGAGTTCGTATTTGCCGTACGTGCGGGCGGTAAAGGACGCGCAGGAGCGGTATTACTTGGCCAACGGGTCGTATGCTACGAACATAGATGAGTTGGATATATCGGTTGAGTGTCCTACAAACTGGTGTATAGTTACCAGTTCAAAAGTGGAAGTCGTTTATCCGGATAGTGGTGGTTATTTATCCCTTATTACACGGTTTGATTATTATACAAACCCTGTTTTAGCCGGGAAGATTTTCTGTTGGGCAAGTAAAACATCTCCTTCTGCGCGTAAAAAATACGAGCCAATTTGCAAAAAAATGGGGCCGCTGTTGAAGGAGGGGAATACCGAGGTGACATATCTAATTAACTAATCTATCTAATCCAGTAGGCCTGTTGGCCGTTGATGGTTTCTGGCTCGTCTTGTTGACTTTGCGACTCGCAAAAGCTTTCTCCGGCGTGGTTTAAGCCGACGCACATCAGCCGCCTAAAGTTGGACGCCGTAAGTAATTTGTAACGCACGGAGCTGTCCTCTCGGCGGGTAAATTCGGCCTCCCAACACAGTTCGTTGGGGTCGGCTTTTTCCCGGCAGACAATTTCGCCCGTAAAATATTTCAGCTTACCTTCGTTCAAACGTTGCGTTTGTCTTTGGGCCTGCTCGGGCGATAAATTATACCCGGTAACAAAATTTTTCTGCTGTCCCCAAAATAGGACTACTTCGGTGGAGCGGGTGTTTTCTACTGCGTTACGGTAATACGGCAGGGCAATCGCTATCAGTACCGCCACAATAATAATAGCTACCAATGTTTCCAATAACGAAATCCCTTTGCTCATAACTCGGCCTCTTTGAAAAGTTTTGCAAGCAGGGCTGTTATTTCTTCTTGTGGGACTTGCAATCCCAACGCCCAGGCCGTTTCGTGTAGTAAATTTTCCACCGTTTCGTGCAGGCGGGTTTGTAAATTATCAGGCGACAGCGTTTTATCCATGCGCAGGTAATCTTCTAACACCGTAGCTTGGCGTTTGCCAAACAAAGCGCGCCGGGCGCGGGTGTTATTCATTTTCAGACGGACATAAAGCGAACCGCCTACATTTAACTGCGCAATAAATGTGCGTGCGGTGCTGAAGAATAACAGCATATCTTGCGCTAAATGTTCCAGCCGCACCGTGCTGGCTGCGTGCCCGTTGACCATTTCTTCCGACGATACAATCTGCCGGTTCATTACTAAACCGTAGGCGTTAAACTCCGTCATTTTATAAATACCGCGCTTGTTGGAGATAACGGCCGCACCATCTTGCACGGGTTGTAAGGGCAGCTCCGGGTCCGCCATGGTGCCATATGACGTGCAGGTAGCGGCGCGGGCAATGAGTTGCGGGAGTTTCTTGTAGCTGATAAGCGGCTCCTCGGGGTAAAAGGGTTGCAAAGAGAGCGTGCACACCACTTCTTTATGGGCGCTGGCGGCGCGGGTTTTGAGGTAATTTTCAAAGTGGGTTTCGGCTTTGTCATAGAGAATATGGCGCAAGCGTTCGGACTTTTGGCGGTGGTCCAACAGCCAGGGCAGTTTGTCGGGGTGGACGATGGCTTCGGGGCGGCTACTCTGCCCGGTGCGGATGTAAGCACGTTTTAATTTACCCACCAGGTGCGGGGTTAAGTTGCTTTGCGGTACTTGAATTAACACAAACATTCGCTCGCCTGTTTTATTGATGCAAATGTTGATGTCCACAAAGACGACCGG
>JAKSPG010000085.1 GCA_024405075.1 Elusimicrobiaceae bacterium
TTATTTTGCATATATGTCCCCCCTTATAAATGGGCTTATAGGCAAAATGTAGCAAAAAAAAGTCAAGTTTTATTTTCCCTGCGTGCGGCAAACATACAAAAAAGCGGCACAAACAAAATGCTTGTGCCGCTACCAAACCAATCAACTTTTTTGTTACTCTAACAATTTTCCGTCGTCAAAGCAAACGGTGTATCCATAATAGCCGTAGCTTTCCGCCAATGAATTGCGCGGCACTTTAACGGACGGATTTTTCTTAGCGCGTTCTTTCATCAAGTAATAATAAGGAATGCTTTTTTTCGGATCGGGCGTTTCACGCGCGACAATGAAGTAACGCCGTTTCGTTTTGGTAACCGGCAGGATATACACCCCCAAATCCTTGCGAAGCGTTTCCTCGGAACATTTGGTTTGTTTGGTAATAAAATTGAGTTCCCGGCGGGAAATTTCCATATATCCGGCTTTTTTCAGTTCTTCTTCGCGCTTGGCAAGTTGGCCTAAAAACGCTTTAGTCGGCGGGAGTGATTCGTTGGGGCGCAGGAAAGCTTTGCGGTTGCGCAGTGCCTCCGTATATACCTTAAAGCCGCTTTCGGTCAGTGTGTTGTCAGAGTTGAAAACTTTGTTACCTTTTAAGTCCCGCAAACTAAACACTTCCTGCACCGGCACGCCTACGCGCTGAAATACGGCAATAGCGTCTTGCCCGACGCTCTTTTTCAGCACTTCGTACCCGGCCAACGTCAGTAAACTACGCTCAAAATTGGTGTCTTTATCCAGCGTGACTATATATTCCGGCGGAACAGTCGTATATTTATTTCTCAAATAATCTACCCCACGGCGTTGTTCAGCCCGGTGGATATCGGAAAAAAGTTGACGCAGTTCGTCGGTTAGTTCGGTAACATCGGGTTTAACGGCGTAGCGTTGTTTAAGCGCGTCCAAAATTTCTCTGTCTGTAAAATACAACGGCTCCAAATTGATCATCCGTTGCCGCGCCACTAAATTGAGCGGCTCCACCGCTAATGCCGAGCGGTAAAACTCCGCCGCACCTTTCTTATCGCCGCGGTATTCAATGATAGCTCCCTTGCCCACCAGCGAATTGACGTTGGCGGCGTTGGCCTGGAGCGACTTGGTATACCACTCAAACGCTTGATCGTTTTGCTGACGTTTAAGTGCGATATCTCCCAACATGGAGTAGGTATACGAAAAATACGGTGATGAGGGTTTCATCCGTTTTAATGCTTCCTGGAACGATTTTTCCGCACCGTCCAAATCGTCTAACGTCAACTGCAAGCCCGCCAGGGAAAGCAGCACATCTGTATTGCCGGGGTAGGCGCGCAAACATTTGGAAAAAATATCTTTGGCCTGGTTATATTCCTGTGCGGCAAAAGCTTTTTTTCCTTCTTCTATACAAGCTGGTTCTTTTTCGGCTAATGCCGGTTGAAATATCCCCGCCAGCAACAATACAACACTCCCTTTAACCAACCAGGGTTTTAAGTAACGCATGAAAAGCTCCTATGACTTTTTCGGTCTTTGTTAGTTTGATGGGTTGAACAAACACAAATCCCGTCTTTTTTATTTTAGCAAGATTTTTAGCATATACGCAGGCAATCATCCGGCACGGCAACATTTTAAGTCGAGGCAACCGGTTCATCTGCACGTTTGCGGCCGCATAAAGCCGGCAAGCAGTTTTGTGCAACTGCACCAACACGCGCGACGTACGTTTGGGCTGCCGCCCGGCTAATACATCTTCGCGCGAAACGCGGTAACGCGTCAGTAATGTTTGCGGCAGATAGATCCGCCCCAAATTTGCATCCGCCGGCACATCGCGGATGATATTGGTTAGCTGTACGGCCCCGCCGAGTGCTTTGGCCAGTGCTTCGGCTTGCGGGCCTTTAACGTCCATAATATCCAAGGTGGCCAATCCCACAATAACAGCCACGCGGTACAAATACCACTCCAGTGCGCGCAACGTGTCGTAGGTCTTGCCTTGCAAATCGGCGCGCATACCTTCAATTAAAAGTAAAAAGCGGTCCGGCGTGAGGCCAAATTCATCCACCACTTCCGCAAGTTGCTTGCCTAATTCGGTCGTAGCCGTGTGGTTGAAAATCCGTGCGACTTCTTCCTGCCAAAAATCCAGTTGCTTAAACGGGTCGTTATCAGATGGCTCATCCACAATATCATCCACCAGACGGCAAAATTCATAATATGCAGCTAACGCCGCCCGCCGGCGTTTGGACAAAAAGAAAAACGCCGGACCAAAACTGGATTTTTTATATGATACGTTAGCAGATCTCATGCGTGTTTCCATGTTGGTGCAAATACGATAACGCCGCACCGGTAGCCGTGGCGTAAATGGCGTGGTTGGGGATCGTGAATTGGACCCCATGTAAACGGCGTAACGCTTCAAACACCTGTTTGGCAAAAGGAACTTGTGTAAGCGTACCGGTTAGAATCACATTTTTGACCCGGTCATTGCGGCACGCAAAAACGGCCATCATACCGATTGTTTGGAACGTCATATTTAACACACCCAAGGCAATGTCCTCCGGGGCAACGCCGTCTTCCATTTTGCCAAAATTAGAAGCCGTTGTTTCCGGCGGCAAAGTGGAAATGACCCCGGTGCTGATGTCTTTAATGTTCAAATCTACTCTGGATAACACGCCCGTTTGCGCCATATCCACTCCGGTCTTACAAGAGCTGGCCCCGCACATCTGGCCGCACAACCCCAGCACCGTGCCGCCTCCCACGCCTGAGCCGCCAATGTGCACAATGCCGTCTTTACCCGCACGCACAAATGCCGTGCCGGTACCCATACTAACAATCAATCCTTCTTTTTTGCCGGATAACGCTAACCCACCCCGACCGATGGCTTGAAATTCATCTACGCAGGAAGTGGCAATGCCGTATACTTCTTTTTTAAATAGCGAGGCCCCCACCCCAGTTAGTACAATTTGAGAAACTTGCGAAAGAGAAAGGCCGTTTTCGTTAATAAATTTCCCGAGCGCACCGTAGGCAGAGGTCTGCGGATCGGCCGCTTCCACTTTAAGCATGGAAACCAACTTTCCGCTATCCGTGTATCCCACAATTTTGGTGGTGGATCCGCCTACGTCAATACCAATGACAACGCTCATAGTTTCTCCTTATTTTAACCCGATAGATTTTAAGAATGGCTCGTTGTTTACCGGCCGGCCCAAAAAATTTTCCACCAGTTGGTTTTCATCCAACGTGCCGCCTTTTTCCAGAATTTCGCGGCGATATCTTAAGCCGGTGTTTGTGTCAAAAACACCATTCTTTTCAAACTCGCTGAAAAAATCTTCCGCAATCACTTCCGACCACAAATACCCATAATACCCCGCATCGTAGCCGCCCATAATATGTCCAAACGACGCTTGCGGAATGGTGTTTTTGGTTAAGTGAATGCGGCAGATTTTTTTCGTTAAATCAAAATATAATTTAGTGGTGTCAGGGGTTTTGTCCAGGGTGTGCAGTGTCATATCGTACTGGGCAAAAAAGTTTTGACGCAAATACGCTGTGGCCGTGCCGAAATTTTTGGCATCCAGCATGCGTTTAATCAAATCGTCCGGCAACGGCTCGCCCGTTTTGTAGTGCCGGCTAATTTTTTTAAGTACCGTCGGGTTCCATGCCCAGCGTTCCAACAACTGGCTGGGGGCTTCCACAAAATCCCAACTAACGCTGGTACCGGCTTGCGGGGCATATTTGGCGCGTGTAAGTGCGTTGTGCAGGACGTGGCCGAACTCGTGGAACAACGTTTCCACTTCGCTGTGCTTTAATAAAGAAGGCGTATTTTCCGACGGCTTATTCATATTGGCCACAATCGCCACAAACGGAGTTTGATAAGAGCCGTCCTGTTTTTCCTCGCCGCTAACCAAATCAAAACAGGCGGCGTGTTTGTACTTGCCTTCGCGCGGATACAGGTCCATGTAAAAGTACGCAATCAAATGTTTATCTTGCGCGTCTGTGACGGCAAACGCTTTTACATCCGGGTGCCAAACGGGAATCTGCACCGGCTTAAACGTGATGCCGAATAAATTACCGAATAAGTCCAACATCCCGCTGATAACAACCTGCGAAGGGAAATACTCTTTGATTTTTTCGCTGTCCAGCTGTAAATGTTCCTTGCTGTATTTATATCCCCAGTACGCGCTTTCCCACGGATACACTACGCGTGATTTTTTGCCCGTCTTTTCGTTTTTGTACGTTACCATTTGACGTGTTTCTTTTTTGCCCAACGGGGTTAATTTTTTCTGTAAATCTTTCAAAAACGTCATAACGGTTTGCGGGTTTTTGGCCATGCGGTCTTCTAACTGCAAATCAGCATACGTTTTGTAACCTAACAAATGTGCGGCCTGCCGGCGCAAGGTAAGTGATTTTTCTAACAACGTAATGTTTTGTTCCCCGCCGCGGCGGTTGTATTTGTATTCCAGTTGTTTGCGCGCGTCCTCGTCTTCTGCGCTTTTCATAAAGGGAATAACGTCGGGGTAATCAAGCGTAATGATATATTTTCCGTCGTCTGTTTTTTGGAGTTTTTGGATATAGTCCTCATCTAGCCCGGTTAGTTGTTCGCGCGTTACGTACAGCGGGTCTTTATATTCGCGGATGTTTTGGTCAAACAAAATAGCGTTTTGGGCTTCTTCTTTATTAAGTGCTTTGAATGTTTCCAAATCCTCATCGTTGAGATCCATCCCTTTGTACTTAAACCCGATGAGCATTTCTTTAACCAGTTTGGCCTGTACGGGGTCCAGTTGCGGGTGGGTGTCGGTGTACGCACGAATCGCGCGGTAGATATCGCGCCGGGCCGATACGTCCACCATATATTGGCTGACTTGCATTTCCAGCGCGGTGACGGCATCGCGCAGGTTTTTATCGGTAGATACGTAGCCCAAAAATCCGCTTACGCCCAGCGCACGGTGGTATTTTTGAAAGATGCGGTAATAGCCCAAAATCGTATTGTCAAAGGTGCGTTTCTCAGCGGGCATGGCCACAAAAGCGGCAAGATCTTTTTCCAATTCCTTCCGGGCGGCGGCTTCGGCCGGGGCTAATTCCTCGGCTTTGTAATTAAAATGTAACACGCCGTTTTGGTTAAACATAGGTTGCATGGCAAAAACCCCCGTTGAAATAAATACTAAAAAAGATATGAGTACGATTTTTTTCGTCATACTCATATCATAGCATTTATGAGGGGGAAAACGGGGAAACTGTATACGCGGGCGAACGGTTAAGGCAAGTTATACTCGCGCGATGACGAGTCGGACGTTTTAAAAGTGCCTTGGAATAATTTTTCGCAGTATCGCCCCGGGTCGCCGGAGAGTGTCACTCCCGCCGCCGTACGTTCCACACAACGCAATTGCCCGTCCAAACCACCATCAACGTAGTAAAAAAAACCACCTCCTTGATAATTACCGGAAATGCGACCGGCCGTAACCATACAGTAAGTATCGGACGTTGGTTTCCACAGCTGAAAGGACCATTCGCCGTTAGAACGAGTATCGGTTGACCGTTCATCCGACGTATCCCGCCACGGCTCACTACCCGTAAACGGAACGTCTATATCCAACTCGTCAAACGTGGGCGCGCACGTACCCTTGGCCAGGCGGTAGGCATTTTGCGCTTGCCCAAGCGATTTAAGCATAGACATGGCTTGCGTGGCTTTTGATTTTTCTACGGCTTTTCGGTACTGCGGCAACGCCACCGCCGCCAAAATACCGATAATTAACACGACTATCAATAATTCAATTAGCGTAAAACCGAAAGCACTTAAACGGCCCGTACAACAACTTTGTTTTTTCATACGTATCCCCCTATGTAGGTTAAGATAAAGCAAGTGTAGCAAAAAAAAAAACAAAGACAAGCTCCCCAAA
>JAKSPG010000086.1 GCA_024405075.1 Elusimicrobiaceae bacterium
ATTTGCGGGCAGAGTTCATGTCGCGTTCAATATTGCCAACAAGCTCTGCATAAATTTTGGTAGCGGTATCAAAACCGAACGAGGCCTCAATGTGTTCGTTTTTAAGGTCACCGTCAATCGTCTTCGGCACGCCGATGACGCTGATGTCTACCCCTTGTTGTTTGAGATATTCGGCTATGACACACGCGTTGGTGTTAGAGTCATCCCCCCCCACTACGACGAGCGCGTCCAATTTGTTTTTCAGAAGGTTATTTTTAGCCGCGGCCAGTTGTTCATCGGTCTCAATTTTCGTGCGGCCGGATTGGATTAAATCAAACCCGCCGGTGTTGCGATAGCCTTGCATTAACGCGGGAGTGATTTCCACGAGTTTATTGTCTACAATACCACTGGGCCCGCCCAAAAAACCAAATAGCTTATTTTTGGTGTTGGCTTTTTTAAGCCCGTCCAATAGTCCGCCAATGACGTTATGCCCGCCCGGGGCCTGCCCGCCGGAGAGTACCACGCCCACGCGCACGGCTTTTTTGCACAGTGCTGCGTTGTTGCCTTTGACAAATGTAACGGCCGGAAGACCATACGTATTAGGGAAAATTTTCTTGACGGTGGCCTGGTCAGCTACTGATTTGGTGGGTTTGCCCAGTTTCGGTTTTACAAACGCCGGGCCTTTTTTTAAGATAGCAGGCAGCACGGGCTGAAATTTAGCGCGGTGCGTCTGCAACGGTGAACAAGCACATTTTTTTGCGGACATGTTACGCTCCTAAAAATATAGAGATAAAACTTCCCCTATATTATACAAAAATGACTTGTTAATACGGCATACCGGGGAAGTAGTAGACGTTGTGGTCTGTTCCGCTGGTAGTAGTGTGATTTTTTTTGTGTGTTACCAATTGACATAATTTATTAGCACGGTTGTTGCTTTGTTTGGCATAGCAACGCCAGTATTGGTTCCAAGTCGGGTAGGTTGTATTTGCATATCCGGCGTATAGGTATACGTCGGATAAATGGGAATCAAAAACTTTAACACCGTCGGGGTTGGAGGAAGTTCGTAGGTTTAAATCTAGGGTAATACCGTTACCTAGGGTGAGGATGTCGGAAGCAATCGTTCCTCCAAAATCCAGCGCCAGTTCATCCCACTGTTTGGTATATTGTCCGTTGGCCAGGTAATAGGCTTCTTCGGCATTACTAACTGCACGGGCCATAGTTACTAAATTACTCATTCGGGATTTATCTACGGCCAATGTATATTGCGGCAGTGCTACCGCCGCCAAAATGCCGATAATTAAAACAACCACTAATAACTCAATGAGTGTAAATGCTCTGTTACTTTTCATACAAAAAAGCTCCTCTGGGGTGGAAGTAATAAAAAAAAACACCCTACATTATCGTTTTTTTTTTTGATATGTCAAGTAAAATTTGCAGTATGGTGGAAATAGAAGGGCATTTGTCGTGTCAAAACCGAGGCAGGAACGACGAAAAGCCGGCATCTGCCATGGCCAAGGTTTCGTTGTCTTTGTAGGTAGTGGCGGGATCGGCATCGGTGTAGAGGCGGAGGATCGTGGAGGCGCCTTCCATGTTAGAAGTGGCTACTCCCACCGCGTGTGCAATTTGTGCTTCTGTGGCACCGAGTGATAAAGCCGCATCAATGAGGGCTACTGCCAGTTGCGAACTGTTACTGCAGGAAGTCGCATTGAGTAAATTTTTATGTTCCATAATCACGCCGTTTGCATCAATGGCGGCGGCCAAGGCGTCTGCGGCGGATTGGTTAGTGGGAGACAAAGAGGCCGACGGGTCCCCAATCATCAACCCTGCGCCGTTATTAAAGTTAATATTGCGGGTATCTACCACCGGCAGGATAGAGCCGGTGCCGAGTGCGCGGCCGCTCACGGCGAAATTTTTGATTTTGAACCCTACTCCGGCATCTGCATTTACTAAAGCGCCCATGTTATTGCCTATAATTTTGGCAATATCATTAAGTTCTTCAAAGATGGTGGAGAGACTTTCGTTTGAACCAGGTTGGTTGTTGTTAATAGCTGTTTGCAGGGCTTTGTACTGGTGAGACATGTCTGTTAAGTTACGGATGCCTTCCAACACATGTTTAGTAACTTGCATGTCTGCTCCGGCATTTAACAAAAGTCCTGCTTCATTGACGTCTTCCTGTTGAGCCAAAGCTGCCGGGTTCCAGTATTGTGCATCCGGGCCGTAAGCGGTAGCCACACCGGCGCCCCCCATGCCCGTGGCCCGCGGGCCGACAAACTGTCACGGTTGTGCGCCGGAGAGTTATGTGGATAGTAAAAGTATTCCGGTAAATAGTGTATGGCGAAGTATCGTTCGTTTCATCAGAATCTCCTAAGTAGACTCGTAATTATTTTTTGCGGTACGTAAAGGCAGTCATTTTTAAAAACAGCCGTGCCAGTTCAAATTCCAGGCGTTGGCGGAAATTAAGTCCGTTTCGCACAAACGCTTCATTGAGGTGGTAGCCGTGGTAGTGTGTATAGTTTTTGCGAAACGCGCCGATGAGGTATCCCAAAAAGCCGTGTTTGCCAAAATGGTCCCGCAAATAGGTGCGCAGATTTTCATCTTCCACCAGTTGTACGGAGTTTAAGAATCCGACCGTCCAAAACATGTGTGTGGTAGGCGAGGGCGCAAACGATTCCCGTGCTCCGCACAGGATGTGCTCATCGCCCGAATGTGGCTCATCAAAAGTACACTGCGCTAATACCTCGCCTTGCGGCAGGAAGATGCGGCCTTTCCGGTTGAGTACTTCGCTGGCGATAGCCAAGTGCGGAAATAGATTAGGGATGTTGTTATACATGTTCATCAGAACGCCGTCGCTAATGAGTGAAGTGCGGTAGATTACCGCAGGAACAAAAGTACATTGACGGAAAATGCGGGCTAAATTACAACGTCCTTTAAATTCGTTTTTGCGGGTGAGCAGCATGTCGTAATCGTTTGTTTCCAAGGCGTTTTGAATTTCATCCCAGCTGTCCCAGCGGAAGGAATCATCGTCGCACACCACCCATACATACGGTTTGCAAGCCAGTTCATAGGCGCGGGTAATGTTAGCATTCCCACCGATATTTTTTGTGTGGCGGATGTGTTTGATATTGGGAAATTTTTTGGCAAAGTCTGCAATAACTTCGCTAGAGCCGTCTTCGGAGGCGTTGTCCAGCACCGTTATAGGACACGCGTGCACGGGGCTTTCGGGCGCGGTCAGCTGCGCAAGTGTGCGGGTAATGTGCGGCTTACGGTTGTAAGTAGGAATTAAAATTTCTAACTTGTTTTCTAATTTAAATGTTTGCATAAACGGGTCGTTTTTTAATTGGGGTATTTACGAAAATAAAAAGGAATGCCCAATAGGCAAAATTGCACCCCGTACACACTTCTTTCTTTACTAAATATGTATTTAATAAAAAAGTACATGAAGTAAGTGGAGATTTTCCTAAAAGGAGAACGACACGCATAAAAGTACCAATCTTTACGTTTAGCAACCTTTGAAAATGGACCGCCGTTCCAAGGTTTCTTCCCACTAGTATAGTGGATAATGAAGGGATTTAGAGCAGCCTGTTCTACGAGTTCGCGATTTGGATTGAACGCACGTTCCGGCATTAAGCGGTAGAAACTATCTTGCACATTCCATTGATATCCTAACGGTAATATATGGGCATGTAATAAGCCGTTGATGGCATCCTGGTCTCCGCATTTTATAACAGAACAATTTTTGTTGACATATTGGGCTAATTCAATCCCGGTGTTATGCTCACGCCACCAAGCTAAATTAATCAATAGTACACCCGCATTGATATAGAAAAAATCTTTAAATATCATGTCTTTGCGGACCGTACGCCAATAGAAGTATCCCACATCTTCTACTCCGGCCAACGCGTACGCGTGGATATCTGTTTTGAATAAATTAGCCAAACTGCAGGTAACAATGATATCGCAATCTAAATAAATAATCTTATCCACCTCTGGCAATAAATCGGCCAATTGAAAACGGGCATAAGTAGTATTGGAAATGTGTGCCCCGCCAGCAGGGAATGATTTAAATAGATTTTCATCAATATCTATGAATACAATATGATGCGGTTTAATAGATTGTAAAGCTTTTAATTTTTGTTTGTGTTTTGATGAAATTTGGTTGCATAGAATATAAAAGGTTAATTCATCTTCCGGGGAGGCGTTGTACAAAATAGAGGTAAGAGTAACAGCCAAATATGGAAAATAATTAACATCGCCTGCTAATGCCACATTAATCTGCATGAAAATACTCCTTGGTTTTTAATGATAATCTGGTACGACGGTAGGTTTTGAATTTATTAGCGTTGAATTCTTTCCGGTTCAAAAACGGGAACATGTCCTCCAACGTCGGGCTAATCATGGTTCCGTCCGGTAGTTTGCGGGCGGAAAGTTTGGGGGCAAAGGTATATGCACAGGTGCAATCTAGCTCGCACACGACCGGGCCGGGCATCGCCAACACTTTTTTAATGCCTTTTTCCAACTCGCGGTTTTTAGTAAGCCGCACGGTGGGTAGACCAAACGCTTGGGCTACTTTTACAAAGTCCGGCACTTCCACGCCGCTTTGTGCGTTACAGCCCGTCAGGCGGCCGTTGAAAAAGTTGCGCTGTGTTTGGATAATGGAAATGTATTCGCCGTTTTTAATAACAAAAATTTTAAGCGGCAAGTTATTTGTTTTGACGGTTTGCAATTCCTGCAAATTCATCATGATGCTACCGTCGCCTTCCAGACATACAGTCGGTTGTCCGCTGGCCGCACACGCCCCAATGGCGGCCGGTAAACCGTACCCCATAGAGGCATCACCGGAGTTTAATAACAGCCGTTGATTTTTTTTAGAGGCCAGTGCTTGGAAAAATGCCACACATGCCGTTCCGTTTGAGGCGACTACCTGTGATCCTTCGGGTAGCCCTTTGCCCAGTTGTTCCATAAAATAGTACGGGTGAATCTTATCGGAGGGTTTGATAGTGAATTCACGCAGAGGCGGATATTGTTTGCGTAGCTGTTGACAGTGCGTAAGCCAGCCTTTTTCCCCCAGCGGTTTTTTAAGTAATTTTATTAGTGGTGGCAGCACGTCTTTCAAATTGCCACAGATGGGCAAATCAGGTTTTACCGTCGGTTTTTTTAATTCGGCAGGGTCAATGTCTACGATGATTTTTTTTGCGTTTTTAGCAAAGTTTTCCCAGTTATAACTAACTTGGCGGATGTTATTGCGTGTACCTAAAAATAAAATTACGTCGGCATTTTGCAGGGTAAAATTACCGGCACGTTGGCCGATTGTACCAATGCGTCCGGCGAAATTCGGCAAGTCATCGGGAATAAGGTCAAATCCGTTGAAGGTTGTCACCACCGGCACATGGGTTTGCTTGAGGAGTTGTCCCAATTCCTTTTGCATACCACTAAGGCGTACGCCGTGTCCGGCAACGATAAGCGGTTTGTGCGCGCGAGTAAGCCACAAGGCCGCTTTTTTAATAGTGGGTTGTAGCGACGATTTTTTGGGTTTTGGCGCGCGGAATTTTTTAAGTTTTTTGAGGTCTATTAGTGCGGCTTGCACGTTTATAGGAATATCCACCCATACCGGGCCGGGTCGCCCGGTAGTAGCGTGATAGATAGCCTCATCCAGTACAGCATCAATGTCGTATGGATTTGTCACCATATTAGCATACTTGGTAAGTGGCTCTCCCACGCGCGTGATGTTGACTTCCTGGTCGCCTAACTGGCGCAGGGGTATTTGCGGACAAGAAGATAAGGTGGTGGATGTTTTTACTTGTCCGGAGATAAATAGGATAGGCGCGCTGTCGGTCCAAGCACCGAAAACACCGTTTAAGCAGTTTAGCCCCCCCGGCCCGGTGG
>JAKSPG010000087.1 GCA_024405075.1 Elusimicrobiaceae bacterium
AGGGACTGAAAGCAAAAAAACATTTAGGAGTTTTTTGGCCTTTTTCAGATGGGAAAATAAAGATAAAGTACTTGACTTCGTTTTTTTTTTTGCTATCATACGGCTATAATTTAACTCGCGTGGAGGAGAATCGTATGCAAAAAGAAAACAGTGGTTTTACGTTAATTGAATTGTTGGTAGTGGTGTTAATCATTGGCATTTTAGCCGCCGTGGCGGTGCCGCAATACCGCATTGCGGTGGAAAAGGCCCGCGCCATGCAGGCATTAACCATAACGCAATCTATCCTCAAAGCGCAGGAAGCATACCATATGGCCACCGGCCAATACGCTACCGATTTTGATGAATTGGACCTAGACATCCCGGGCGCCAGCGTAACAGCCGGTTCTCGCCAATATGGCAAATTCGTGTTTGTGGCAGCAAGTTGGGCGGGTGCGGATTTGCCAATTATTGCGGGTGCTTTGCGTTGTGCGGATTCGTCCCCGGATTGTTCACAAAAAGATTATGCTTTTGAGCGGTATCCAAATGATGAAAATATTTACTGCTTTGGCCAGCACACAGCTGACCCGTTAGACATTTGCAAGCGGCTTAGTAACGGCCGTCGAGGGAGGCCGGCGGGGGTTGCTTATGCTGGCTATGTAGTAAATTTTTAAAAAAATCGTTTGTAATTCTGTTGACCCTCGTAGCAAAAACGCGAGGGTTTTTGTATTTTTAGTTGTTTGTTTGCAAAAAGAAGTGCCGTTTTGTGTTTTTGGGTGCACATATGAACAGCAAAATCGCCAAAGATTTTAAAAAACCGGTTGCGGTAGGGTTCAAAAATCTAACAATGTTAATTAGTTTTTGTCAAGCTCTAACGCAAAAAAACGTACCAAAATTTGTTTTGCCCTCTACAAATTTCATAAAATATATTTACTGAGGATTTTAAGAACTTAGAGGAGACCCAATGACAAATAAGAACCTTGAACCCATCGCAGTAATCGGCATAGGTGCTATTATGCCGGGTGCGCTAAACAAAGATGAATTTTGGAATAATATTCAAACCGGGAAATATTGTATTACTGAGATCCCCGCTTCCTACTGGGATTATAAACTTTTCTACAGCCCGGACCATAAAGCAGAAGATAAACTTTACTCAAAAATTGGCGGTTTTATTCCGCATACTTTCCAATTTAACCCGTTGAAATACCGTATTCCGCCGCAAATTGCCAAGCAGATGGACACTGTCCAACACCTGGCGATTGAAACCACCCGCATGGCATTGGAAGACTCCGGTTACGACAAAAAAGAATTTGACCGTAACCGCACGGCCGTTATTATTGGCAACTCCATGGGCGGGATGAAGAACGAGATGTCCAACACCCGCTTAAATAGACCTTTCCTCTACGAAATCCTCAAAAATACGCCTACTTTTAAAGCACTGGCTCCCGTAGATGCCCAACGTATGATGGATGAAATGGACGAGGGAATCCGCCAGAAATTTACCCCGGTTACCGAGGACTCCATGCCGGGCGAACTCGCTAACGTTATTGCCGGGCGCGTAGCCAATGTATTTGATTTGCACGGTACCAATTTTACCGTAGACGCGGCGTGTGCTACTTCGTTAGCGGCGGTGGACCAAGCCGTCAACGGCTTGCGTTTGGGTAATTACGACATGGCTATTGCCGGCGGGGTGGATCAGATGATGTCCCCGTCTGCTTACATTAAGTTTTGCAAAATCGGTGCATTGTCCGAATTCGGTTCCTGTCCGTTTGATGCCAAAGCCGATGGCTTTGTTATGGCCGAAGGGGCCGGCATGGTAATCCTAAAACGCCTGTCCGATGCTGTTAAAGACGGCGACCGCGTGTACGCGGTTATCCGCGCCGTTGGAGCGTCGTCGGACGGTAAAGGCAAAGGCATTACCGCGCCCAACCCCAAAGGGCAAAAAATCGCAGTGGAAAAAGCTTTTGAACAAGTGGATTACACGCCGGGTGAGGTTGGCCTGGTGGAAGCACACGGTACCAGCACGCGCGTAGGAGACGCGGTGGAGTTAAATGCGTTAAACGAAATTTTTGCTCCATATGCTAAACCGGGCACCATTGGCCTAGGTAGTGTTAAGAGCCAAATCGGCCATGCCAAAGCAGCGGCGGGGATCGCTTCGCTGATTAAAACTTCGCTCGCGCTATATAATAAGGTACTGCCGCCGTCCGTCAATTTTCAAACTCCTAATCCGACAATTGACTGGAGTACCTGTCCGTTCCGTGTCATTACGCAGGCGCAAACCTGGCCGGAAGGCAAGGTGCGCCGCGCCAATGTATCCGCTTTCGGTTTCGGCGGAACAAACTTCCATGTAGCCATGGAAGAAATGAACGATACCCTTCTTACTCAAAAACCGGCGGCCGCCGCGGCTCCGGCTGTTGTTACAACCCCCAAACAGGAGAATTTATCTATGAATCCGTCTTATATCCTTCACGTACCGGGAGAGAAATTACAAAGCGATGTGCTTACTTTCTCGGCGGCTACCAAACAGGAACTCTTTAATGTGCTGGATAAGGCGCTAGTTGCCATTAAATATGACCCGGCTTATTTACCCACCATTTCGTACCGCAATCATATTGCTAACCCGGGTAAGTTTGCCGTAACGATTAACTGTGAATCGCCGGAAAAATTGAAAGAGAAAATTGAGTTTTTCAAAAAGACGGCTTCTGCGCAAGACGTGTGGGACCAGCCGTCTCTGTATTTGCGTATGAAAGGAATTTATCCTTTTACGCCCACGCAAATTAAGCCCAAAGTGTGTTTTATGTTCCCCGGCCAGGGCTCACAATACGTGGACATGATGAAGGATTTGGCCTCCAAATACAAAGTCGTGCAAGATACATTTGACGAAGCCGACCGCTTGTTAACCGATATTATCGGCCAAACGCTTACCGAAACCTTGTGGAGCAAACCCGGCGAAACGAAAGAACAAATCGCCGAGCGCGAAGCTGCCATCAAACGGACTGAAATGACTCAACCGGCCGTGCTGACGGCAGATATTGCCATGATGCGCTTGTTGTCGTCTTTTGGTATTAAGCCCGATGTGGTTATGGGGCATAGTTTGGGCGAATACGCCGCTGCCGTAGCTGCCGGAATTTTTGATTTTGAAAACGGCCTTAAAGCCGTTTGCACCCGCGGTAAAGTGATGAGTGAAATCCGCGTGGAAGACAACGGTAAAATGGCTTCCGTGGCGGCCCCGGTGGAACGGGTAGAGCCGGAACTGGCCCGCGTAAGCGGATATGTAGCCGTGGCCAATAAAAATTGCCCCACGCAAACGGTTATTGCGGGCGCGTCTAAATCTATTGACGATGCCATCAAGATGTTTACCGATATGGGTATCCAGGCGGTGCAAATCCCGGTGTCCCATGCGTTCCATTCGGCCGTCGTCCAACCGGCCATGCCACAGTACCGGGCTTTCTTAAATACGCTGACGGTGCACTCGCCTAAAATGCCGATTACCACTAACGTCACGGCAGAGTTCTATCCCAGCGACCCGGAAAAAATTAAGGACTTAATGGTCACGCAAATTTCCCACTCGGTGGAGTGGATCAAACAATTAAAAACCACGTACGAATCGGGCGTTCGTTTGTTTGTGGAATGTGGGCCAAAACGGGTCCTTTCCGCGTTGGCCACTAACACGCTTGCGGATAAAAAAGACATTAAAGTAATGGCTTCCAACCACCCCAAAAAAGGCGGCATCGTGGAATTTAACGATATGTTTGCTAACCTGATTGCTTCAGGTATTCAACTAGATTGGACAGGTACCGATATGGCAGGAAATAATACTACGTATAACCCAGCATTTGTAACTTGGGCGGGGGCGACTCCCACGCAACAAGCCACTACCCCGGTTGCGGCGCCGCAAGCGGTTGTGTCTGCGCGTACGGAAAATCCGGCCCACAAGTCCGTTGTTATCAGCGGTATTGCCGCGGGTGGCCCCGGTAGTTGGGATAAAATTTTCCGCGAGGGCGTATTAGACGAAATTTTATCCGGTCGTAACATGATTGAGCCCGTTTCTTCGGACACGCAGCAAAAACAAATTGATAAACATGTGGAGTTCGTGATTAAATCTCCCGATGGTAATCACCGCATTGAGCGTTTGACCTCGGCTTCGCAAGCTATCAAGTTGGCGGCCAAAGGCGGCGCGTTTGATTTGGAAAAAGAATTTGGTCTGCCCGCTAAATGGGTTAGATCCATGGATCGCAGTTTCCAACTGGCTATTGCAGCAGGTATGTTGGCGTTGAAAGATGCAGGTATTCCGCTTGTCTTGTATTATAAACCTACCTCCACGGGCGGTTACTTGCCCGACCGCTGGGGCCTGCCGGCCGAAATGATTGACGAAACCGGAGTTATTTTCACCTCCGCTTTCCCGGTGGCGAACAGCATGATGGGCGATTTAACCAAACGGGTCACCGGACTGCTTAATAACAAAACCGCTAAAGAAGTTCGCGCATTTTGCGACAAGTTTATTTCCCAGATTGCCGACCCGGCTTTAAAGGCAGAAATTGAAACTTGGTACCAGCAAAACTTTAAAGATAAAGAAATTGAACCGGCGGCATTTACCTCTGAGTTTATCTTAAAAACCATTATCATTGCCCACTCGCATTTCTGCCAGTGGATCCGCGCCCGCGGGCCGGCCACTGCCATGAGTGCGGCGTGTGCCTCTACGGCGCAAGCTATTTCCGTAGCGCAGGATTGGATCAAACTCGGCCGTTGTAAACGTGTGATCGTTATCAGTGCAGACGATATCACCAACGACAATGTTTCCGAGTGGATTCTAACGGCATTTTTAGCTTCCGGCGCGGCCACAACCGAAGCGGATGTGACCAAAGCCGCCCTGCCCTTTGACTGCCGCCGCAACGGCATGATTGTTGGCATGGGCGCGGTGTCCTTAATTGTAGAGGAAGAAAGCGAAGTGCTCAAACGCGGCATGAAACCGCTGGCCAAACTGCTGGCAACGGAAATTGCCAACAGCGGTTTCCACGTGACGCGCTTGGACGTGGGCCACGTAGCCAAAGTGATGGACCGCTTGGTCCGCACCGCGGAAACGCAGTACGGCCTTACCCGTGCCGATATCGCTAAACAGCTTGTATTTATTTCACACGAAACATACACGCCCGCACGCGGCGGTTCTGCCAGTGCCGAAGCATACGCTTTAAAATCTACATTTGGCGAAAATGTCAGCCAAATTATTGTCAGCAATACCAAAGGGTTTACCGGTCACTCTATGGGGGCCGGGCTGGAAGATGCCATCGCAGTACGCTGTTTAAATACAGGGATTGTGCCGCCGATAGCGAATTTCAAACAAGCCGACCCGGAACTTGCCGGCATTACCTTAAGTAAAGGCGGTCATTACAATTTCAAATATGCCCTGCGCCTGGCAGCCGGGTTCGGCTCTCAACTGGGTATGACCCTGTTAGAAAAGGCCTGGCAAGAGGGCGAGCCGCGCATCAGCGACTCTGCCAAACACGAAGCTTGGCTCAAAGAAATTTCCGGCCAGGCGTCGCCGGTGTTGGAAGTAGTACAAAACACGTTGCGTATTAAAGACAATTACCAGCACGGTGTTAAACCGTCTTTGGTCATGGAAGGCTCGCAAGCATTTGTAGATAAAGTGAGTAAGGTTCCTGCCGTGTCGCAATCTTCGGCGGTAACTCCAGTGGCTACTCCCGCACCTGCTGTAACGGCGCAAGAGGCTCCTGTGGCTGTACCGGCCCCGGCACCTGCGGCCGCGCCCAAAGCGCTAGACGAAGGGACCGTTACGAAAGAAGTTGTCAATATGGTAGCGGAAAAAACAGGTTACCCGGAAGACA
>JAKSPG010000088.1 GCA_024405075.1 Elusimicrobiaceae bacterium
ATACGCGTAACACCGGTTCGGTACCCGAAGGGCGTATTAGCAACCACTCGTCGTTATCAAATAAAATTTTGAGTCCGTCAAAGGTTAATACATCCGTCACTTTGCGGTTATTTATTTTTTTAGGCAATTTGCGGCGGATTTTGTCGGTAAACAAATCCTTATCAAGCGGTTTAGTTAGCGCAATGTCGCGCCGTAAATATACCGATGTTCCGTACTCTTGCGTAATTTGTGCACACAACTCGCTGGCTTTTTTGCCGGTGGCGGCCATGACTTCCAAAAACGCCAGGGCAACGGTCAGGCCGTCGCGGTCGGGCAAGTTTCCTTTCCAGGCGAACCCGCCGGACTCTTCTACGCCAAAGGCGACGTCTTCCAGTGCCATGCGCTCGGCTACGTTTTTAAATCCTACACCCACTTCTTCAAAAAGCATTTCGTACTTGCGGGCAATGCGTTTAAGCAAATAACCCATGGAAACAGTCTGTACGATTTTGCCTTTGAGTTTTTTGTGTTTAATAAAATAGTCGCACAGCACGGCAGCAATTAAGCACGGGGTTAAATAAGTGCCTTTTTCATCTATCAACGCCAGGCGGTCTCCGTCGCCGTCAAAGGCTATGCCCAGGGCGGCCTTGGCGGAAACGACCGTTTTTTTCAGTTCGGTTAAATTCTTTTCTACCGGCTCGGGCTGTCCGCCCCCAAAGGTGGTATCGTGCTCGCAATGTAGGGCGACTACTTGGCGGGAAGATAAGATTTTTTCCAAATATCCGGCGGCCGCGCCATACATATAATCTACGGCTACTTTACCTTTAAATGTTTTTAGTTTCTTCATGTTGACGTGAGAAGAAACATATTTTAGGTATACATCGGTTAGATCTTTTTGCTCGGCTTTTTGGCCATACAAGAATAAAACGGAATTTTTATCCACCAGTTCTTCTATATCTTTGGTGACGCGCTCGGGCGCGGCGCCGCCGGCAATTTTAATTTTAATACCGTTGTATTGGGAGGGATTGTGGCTGGCAGTTACCATGACACTGAGCCAAAATTTATGCAAGCTTAAACACGCCGCGGCTGGGCTGGTCAGCGGGCAAGCCGAAAGTGTGACATCCAGTTTGTTGGAGCGGAAAATACTGGCGATATCGGCGGCGAACAGGTCGGACATGAAACGGCGGTCAAACCCGACAAAAATTTTAGGGGATTTACCGCTTTCTTCGCCGGGGGCGTTTTCGTTGATGTAATCTGCCAGTGCTTGTGCCGCACGACGTACATTTGCAAACGTAAAGTCCCACGCGATGATGCCTCTCCAACCGTCTGTGCCAAATTTAATTTCCGATGCCATAATTTCTCCCGTTGATTTAAGGTAAATCCGTTTTACAATTTCCGTAACTACGCCGGCCCCGCGGACCGGGAAAAGTGGAGGTGGGGGGATTCGCACCCCCGTCCGAACATCTTCTCCTCCCAGGCACTACAAGTTTAGTCTTGCTATTTGACCGCCGTCTAAGCGCAAGACGGCACGGCGGCGGTTTAGTTCGTGTGTCTTAAGCCAAGGCGGACGAACCGCGCCTACTTGGCAGCATTCCATGTGTTGACGGCGTTCCTTTTATGCATGGAAGACACAAAAGGCGCCGTGGACTAAGCGTTAGCCCAGGCAACTTGATTGTTGTTGCTTATTTTTTTGGCCCTATTTTAACCGGCACTTGCTCCCGGGTGGCAACAGATACCCGTCGAATCTATTCACCCCCGTATATCCGGAAATTGTCAAAGACCGCTTTGTGACTAACGGTATTATATTGTATCATTTTCTTATAACAATTTTTGGGCGCAAAGGCAACTCAATTTATGTATACCAGCACCAAACCGACCATTTATTTAATTGACGGACTGAATATCGTGCGTAGCTTTTTGTACGAATTTGCCCGTACAGAGGATGACGTAACGGCTGATTTTTTAGATTTTTTGGAAGAAGTATCCCAAAGCGAACGCTACTGCATGCACACGTACGAAGTGATTTTTGACGGCTCTTTCCGCCCGGTAGGGCCACTTTACCGTGCCGGGGTGCATATTTCATTTACGGAAGCGGCCAGCGCAGACCAAATCATCTGCGAACGTGCGGACTATTTGGCGCAAACGGGTCAACGCGTCATCGCCGTAACCGACGATCGCCAACTGCAAGAGGCATTGCGCGAGCTGGGTGTAAAAAGTCTGTTCTGCCGTAAGTTTTATAACTCCTTAAAGCTGCCTGAAAAATAAGTCTCACTTTCCTGTTTGTTGATTTTTTAGAAACCCCTTGACATCGTTTTTTTTTTTGCTACACTTTGCATATATTAAATTCCTGTGGAGGGATATATATGCAAAATAAAAACTGTTTTACAGGTCGTTTAGACGTCAAAGCATTTACGCTAATTGAATTATTGGTAGTTGTTCTCATTATCGGTATTTTGGCGGCTATCGCGCTCCCGCAATACCAAAAAGCGGTGGAAAAATCTAAAGCCGCCCAAGCCTTGACGCTCTTGAAAAGTGTGTATCAATCAGCCAAAGCGTATCAGCTGGCCAACGGCTCGTGGCCGACTTCCTTTGATGAATTGGCGGTGGACATCCCATGGACGGGAAACACAAATTGGGCCACATTAACTGCTGCAACGCAAGGCAAATCTAATGCTGATTGGTCAATACAACTGGCCACCGGGGGCGATTATGGGGTCGGAGTGACGGTTGGGCGTATTTCGGGACCTTATGCGGGAGCGGCTTTTGCTATCACAGATACCCCACGTACTAATAATAGTACTGGTACGGAAGCCCCGGTGGAAGAAATGATATGTATAGAAGGGCACACGGGTAATGCCGTGAATTATAACTTTGCCAAAAACAATGGGGACTACTGTACAAAGTTATTTAAGGGAACGCTCGTTCCAGCCGGTCATATAAGCTATTATTATAAATTGCCGTAACCGCTTGCACTCCTGACCCTTTTTTTTGCTATAATATTCACAGAGGGCTGGTGGCGGAATGGCAGACGCGACAGACTTAAAATCTGTTGACCGCAAGGTCGTGGGGGTTCAAGTCCCCCCCTGCCCACTCTTTTAAATCTGCCATTCAATCTATCCCACCGGTAATACTCGTATGCTAGAAGATATTCAACGTACACTGTCTAAAAGTTTTGGCTGGGTTTCTACTGTCCTTCCATTGGGACTCAAGTTTTTCGGTATCGGTATTACGTTAGCTGCCATTTGTTTATTTTTAAATTGGCGCACCTTAAGCTTGCTGTTTATTGCGGCAGGTTGTTTTTGTGCCTATTTCTTCCGCGACCCGAACCGGGAAGCCGTATTTTCTGATGACGAAATTGCTTGCCCGGCGGACGGAACGGTCCTTTCCATTAAAACGGAAGAAGACCCCAACTCCGTCGTGGTGCGTATTTTCTTGTCTATTTTTGATGTGCACGTCCAACGTGCTACCGTAAACGGGAAGATCGGCGATATTTTTTATCACAAAGGAACTTTCCTGTTTGCTGATAATCCGGCAGCTGATAAAAACGAGCGCAACTTAATCCAGATTTTTAAAAACGGCCAACCCGAATACTTTGCCCACGTGGAACAAATTACCGGCGCGATTGCCCGGCGTATTGAATCGTGGCGGCACCCGGGGCAAGAAGTCAAAATCGGGGAGCGAATCGGACTAGTCCGTTTCGGCTCGCAAGTGGCGGTATACTTACCTAAAAATAAGGTGCGTGTGCTGGTTAAAAAAGGGCAGAAAGTGCAGGGCGGTTTAACCGTGCTGGCTTTGTGGAAATAACTATGTCCGATGAAAAAGTAGAAAAAAAAGTAGTAGAAAAACTAAAACATACCGGCGCGGTAACGGTGCCTTCGCTATTTACGCTGGGTAATTTGGCGTGTGGGTTTTTCTCTATCTTGGCGTCGGCCAAAGGAAATTTTGCCCAGGCCGGGTGGCTGATTTTATTCGCCATGGTGTTTGATATGTTTGACGGACGTATGGCGCGGCTGTTGGGTAGCGAAAGCAGTTTTGGAATAGAAATGGATTCGCTGGCAGATGCCGTATCATTTTGTACCGCTCCGGCCATGTTGATGTACTTTTTTGTGTTGCATACGCAACCCACGTGGGGCGCACCGATTGCGTGCGTGTATGCGTGTTTCGGAGTGTTGCGGTTGGCCAAGTTTAATGCCATGGCCTACGCGGGGGAAGGTTCTAAAAAATATTTCAGTGGGTTGCCTACTCCGGCGGCGGCGGCCATTTTAGCGTCGTTTGCTATTTCGTATAGTATCATGGAAGGCCACAGCGGCGGACGTAACTTGCATTTGCTGACGAATTATTTGCCGCATTTGTATAATTTTGTATGGTTTGCGATGTTGGTGTTGTCGCTACTAATGGTATCCAACGTGCCGTATGCCGCTTTTAAGGCCAAACGCGAGAAAGCCCACAGCCCGTGGTTTTTGCTGTTTATCGTGTTCTTGGTAGTGATGCTGATTAAGTTCCCGCAAGATGTGGTGTTTATTGTGTTTTCTCTCTACGTGATTGTGGGGATATTGGCGGTATTATGGCGGGCATTCAGAAAGATTGAATAATATAATTAACGGCCTTGTTATGTTTTGCATAACGCAACGCTTTTATTTCGTTATCCCGGCTTTATGTCCTCTCTTTTCTCGTCATCCCGCAAATTTGTAATGCGGGATATAGAAAAGAGAGGACTTTTTATTATAAAAGCGAAAGCGCAATTTCTTCATATAAATCACGCCAAGAGGGATTAAACAAATCAATTAAATGGTTTTTCCAAGCGCGATTCCATTCTTTTAATACTTTTTCCCGCGATATGGCGTCTTGAATGGTGGAAAACTGTTCGTAATAAACTAATTTTTTAATATGGAATTTTTTGGTAAATCCTTCCACTAAACCTTGTTTATGCTCATACACGCGGCGTATTAAATTGTTTGTAACGCCGATGTAAAGCATTTTGTTATTTTTTGTAGTGAGAATATAGACGTATCCCATACAAGTATTTTAGAACAACCGCATTTGCAAAGCAAGTGTTGAACTGCCCCCGCTATATCCCGCATTACGACACTGCGGGATGACGAGCGGGGGCAGACAGTGGTTATTTTTGGGGCCGCGGGCCGTCACGGACGGTTATTTCCTGTTAGGTTTCATTTTGACTACTGGCTTATGCTTATATAACAGTGGCATCCGCTTTCTCCGCACCCGTTGTGCCACGTTTTGGTATTCATCAATTGTTGGCATAAGCTGTCGCCTTTGTAATTATCACTGGGATACGAACAGCATTGAAGCCTGTTGTTGTTGTACCAACGGTGGAAAGCAATAGAGGGGGCTGACATGTTACAAAATACGTAGTTGGAGCTTAACGTGCATGTACTCCTTTTATCCATGTGGAAAGTATTGCCGGTTTCGGAAGCTCGCACCGCGGCAAAACTGATATCCATTTCATCAATATTATTGGCATATGTGCCGTTGGCCAGGAAGTACCTTTTTTGAGCATCCGCTATGGCCTTGGTGGCGGCAATGGCTTGTATCGCGCGGGCTTTTTCAACTGCTAAATTGTATTGCGGTAAGGCCACCGCGGCCAATATGCCGATGATTAAAACAACCACTAAAAGTTCAATAAGGGTGAATCCTCTTGCCCCGTTCGTCACCCCGACCCTGCGGGCGGCAAAAGCGGGGTATAACGGGGCACTAGTTACACCCACCACTATATCCCGCATAGAAACACTGCGGGATGACAAGTGGTGGGTGTTCGGGAATGACAAATTTATTTTAATAGGTTTGTTTTTTTGTTGCATACAAA
>JAKSPG010000089.1 GCA_024405075.1 Elusimicrobiaceae bacterium
AAGAAAAGTTGTTTGTTGATTCGTATAAGCGCAAAAGCATTTACATTAATTGAGTTGTTGGTGGTTGTTCTCATCATTGGTATTTTGGCGGCGGTGGCGGTACCGCAGTATCAAAAAGCGGTGATAAAAACGAGGGGAGCATTGCTAATGGCTTTTCTGCGACAGGGGATGCGTGCACAGGAAATGTATCGTCTTGAAACAGGAAAATGGGCCACCAGTTTTGTAGATTTGGATATAGGTACAGATCCTACCGTTTTTTCAACAAATTCGTTTTCCTGCCGACTTACAAATACTACAGATGAAATGGATGATTTCCGAGCGTTTGATTGCTATTTAAAAGGTTTTTATCCGCTGCCGGTAATCGAAAAATATATGAATCAGAAAGACATTAATTGCTGGACTCGTGATAATCAAAAAGCAAAAGAAATATGCCGTTTGCTAGGAGGAATACCTCATCCTTCTAGTCCGGATTTAATTTCTTATATCCCTTGGGATTAACTTCTCTCTCGCTTTTGCTATAATAAGAACTATGAAAACACACTTTCAAAGTCCCTATTTTACTGAAATTGTCCGTCTACTGGAAAAATTAGAAAATACCCCGCACGACGCTATGAATCAGGCCGCACAAAAAATTGCCGCGTGCTTACAAAACGGCGGTATCATCCACACCTTTGGGTGCGGGCACAGCGGTAGCGCGGCGTTGGAGCCGTTCCACCGCAGCGGTTGTTTCGCGGCCGTCAATGCCATTTTGGACCCGGGGCTTATGTTTCAGCACGGCGCGCACACGGGTACTGACTTGGAACGGCAGGAAGGTTATACCCCCCGCTTACTTGAAACGCACGATTTACGCGCGGGGGATGTCTTGCTTGTGTTTTCCAATTCCGGGCGTAACCCGGCGGGCATTGATGCCGTGCTTTATGCCAAACAAAAAGGTTTGTTTACCATTGCTTTTACGGCGGCCGGTGCGCACACGCATAGCAAGAGCCGCCATTCGTCCGGCCTGCTGTTAAAAGACGCGGCCGATTTAGTGATTGATAATTGTGTGGGACAAAACGAAACGTGTCTGACGCTCGGCAATACAGGCATTGCGCCAATTTCCACCGTGGCGTTTGCTGCCGCGTTACATCATATTTTATATGAAGCGGCCGCGTTGCTATACCGGCAAGGGGTGGACCTTCCCGTCTATAAAAGCAGTAACGCCGGAGGAGACACGCATAATAACGCGCTTGCCGAAAAGTACGCCGCGCGCATTAAACATTTGAAGTAGTAGGAAGATAAGACGTATTAAAAACGCCCGCTTGTAAGCGGGCGTTTTAGTTTACATATTTTCTTTGAGTGCCGTGGGCGCGGCGGAAACTGCATTTTCCGGCTTTTGGCCCCACGTTACGTGGTAGTTAATACCGTCGGCTTCCAGCGAGATTTTATGCTGTTCGTACAAGGCCCCTAATGCTAAATACAGCACAGAGCTGGACAGGCGGAGCAACACTTTTAACTGCCAGGAAGTAGCGGTTTTATTTTTAGTTAAATAGTCGCTGATTTGATTTACAGCCAGTTGGATATTTTCTTGTAATGGACTCATAATTTACACCCGTTCAATGGCAAAAAGCGGTTCGCCTTGTTTAACGGGCTTTCCGTTTTCCACCAACACTTTTTTAATAATGCACGGAAATTCTGCGCGCATTTCGTTAAATACTTTCATGGCTTCAATTAAGCAAATCACGTCGCCTTTTTCCACCTGGGCCCCCTCTTTTACAAGCGGCGGAGCACTGGGCGTAGAGCCGCGGAAAAAGATTCCCATCAACGGAGCTTTCAGTACTTCTTTATACTGCTCCTGCGCAAGGACCGTGTTTGTGCCGCCTGCCGTGGCAGCCGTTGCACCCACCGCTACCGGTACGGGAACAATTGCCGGGCGCGCTTTTACCAAACGCACATACAGACCTTTTTGGTCATATTCAATGGTATCTAGCTGATTATCTTGCATGAAGCTGTAGAGCTGTTTGACTTCTTTTAAAACCGGAAATTCTTTGGCAGACGTTTTTTTGGCTGCTGTTTTTTTAGTCGTTGCTTTTTTCATATTTACCTCTGTTAAAGATAACCGAAAACGGCTTTTCCTTATTTTACATAATTTTAAGCAAATTGGCTTATAGGGATGCTTGCGGCCCCGGTTCAAATACCGTTTTGCTTTGGTATAAATGTTGCATAATTTCCATCAGTATTTCTTTCAAATCTTCCTCTAATTGGTGGCGCAAGTCGGCTCCGCGGCGTTGCACATAAATGGGCCCGGTAAAGGGTAATAAAAGCGAAAAGGTATGTTTATTCAACCACTCCAAGCCGCCAACTAACCCTACTTGCGGGACGGGCCTCCATCGTCGGGCAGATTGCTCAAAAAGCGGTTGCGAGCTGTTTGGTTGGCTGATGGTGAGTGTAACGCGGGTACATAATCCGGCAGTTGCGGAGGAAGCAAGCGGTTTTTCTTCTTCGCAATCAAAAGACGTAAATTGTGCTTTGTATGTTACGAGGGCTTGATACGGATACTTTTCTGCCAGTGCTTGCGGTCCGGCATCTACCCGCTCTACCACCGTGGCTAATGCATCAGCCGTTGCCACGGCTACGCCGTCTGCCGTTTCAAGGGTAAAAGCGTGCGGAAAGGAAGTAGCGGGTTCCACAAGCAACGTGTGCGGCTCAATCCCCGCATCAGAAATAACAAGCACGGTCGTATCGGTACGCACAGCTTGACGGGACTGCGTATAAATACCTCGGCGAATCTTCCCATGATATGTGCACCCGGCAAGCAATAAAACGGCGGTTATTAAAATCAAAACCTGTTTCTGCATTAGAGCTATTATACAAAACCGCCGTTTTAGTGTGCAAAAGGACCTAGATGCCAACTAGGTACAAAGACCCTTGCGTATAACTGGGTTTGGAGTACAATAATAGTAGGAGCGCTATGATTATGTGCCATACATTTATGGGTATAATAAAAAAGGGATGTTTATTATTATTTTTGTTGGGAGTAACTGTAGGTTGTTACGCCCAAGGTAAATCAGTTGTTGAAGGTGGTGTGTCAGCGGCCAGTCATAGTACGAAGGTGTTGCCGGAAGCTGCTTTTCAACATATTCGTCGCGCCATGCAGAAATGTAACCTGTCTTCACCGCTTATCATGCAACCGTTGCAGATTACCAATTTGCCCGGAAGCCCTGAAATACCATTATTTTCACACATGCCTGTGTCATCTTCTATTTTACAAGCACGGACTTTGACAACCAAAGAAGTATCCCAGAAAATATTTTCCCACTATTGGACCGATGTGTATGTGCCGGTATCTTTTGCCTCCGACGAAGTAGCTCTCTACCGCGGTATGGAATTAGATTATCTCACAGACATCCAACACATTCTACAAAATGGGTTGGAGTGCAATAAAAGCCGCTACGAAGGGATATTTTTCTCCTGTTCTTTGGAAATGGCTTTAGGGTATACTACAGGAAAATATAGGGCTTTACCCGTGCTGGTTAGGGTGCCGGTCACGGCGGATATGTCCGGTACGTTCAAAAGTTATTTTAATGACGAGTATATATTTTTGCAAGATGTGCCGGCTGATAGAATTTCGGACGTAGTCGTGTTTTTAGAAGTAGACGGGCAAGTGGGTTGGTACAAAGTAGTTTTGAAGGACGGGAATTTGGCACTGGAAAGTATCCCCAACCGTTTGTTTAAAGTCGCTGACTTGAAAGTGCCCTATTTTGATGTGGACCTTTTTTACCCAAGCCGTCCGGGTAATATGAGGAAGTAGCGTATGAAAAAATTACTTATGTTCGGTGTGCTTTTTTTAAGTGTTACTATGGTGTATGCCCAACAAGAGGTAAAAACCGTGGCGGATGCGGCCCTTCGGTCATCGCAACAAATGACGCGAACGGTGGGAAGAACATTACAGCAAACCGCCTTGCAACCTTCCCGTTCGGTACCGGTATCGTTGGCCAAAATAGTTAATTTACCCGGTATGCCCCTGGTGCAAATACAAACCGATACTCCCCCCGCCACGCAAGAGGTATTATCGGCCCGGTTACTGTTGGGGAGTGAATTGCACCGCAACATCAATTTGACAGAATCGATGCACCTGTATGTCCCCGAAGCATTTACCGACCTGTCCAAGAAAGAAGTTTTTCGGGGTGTACGGTTGGAAAATTTAGCAGAGTTGGAAAATATCGTTCGTAACGGTATGGAGTTGGATAAAACAGCCTACGACGGGATTTACTTTGGCTATGGTCCGTCCACGGCCTTGACATATGCACTTCCCCCTTGGGAATTAACCATATACGAGGGCGTTTATGAGTTAGATTTAACATTCCCGGTACTGTTCCAACTGCCCCTTGCATCGGATTTTTTAGTAGAAAATCCGGCGGACTACTCAAGCGGGTATGTGGTATTTCACAAAACGATTCCCGCACATCGTTTTGATAATGTGATGACGTTTTTAGAAGTAAACGGAAAACCGGGGTGGTACAAAGCCGGGTTATATAATGATAAATTATTGTTAACGCCGGTCCCGGCCAAAGAGGTCCCCGGTTTTGTGGATAGCTTATGAAAAAACTACAGGTTATTATCACTTTTTGTGTGGTGAGTGTATGCGCGTGTCCCGTATTTGCCCAAAAAGGGAAAATACTTCAAGAGGGGTTGAACGCAGCAGGGCACGCTCCCAAAAACATAACGCAAAACGTTGGTAGAGAGCTGCAACGTACGACGTTGCAATCGGCCCGGTCCAACGCTCCGCAAATGGCCCGGATCATCAATCTGCCCGATATGCCCCGAGTACAAGTGCGGTTGGATGACTCGTATCCGGCCGGTAGCGAGGTGGAGGCACGCCTGTTATTTCGCAACGAGTTATACCACAATGTGGGACTGGCAGAATCATTGCACGAGCATATGCCGGTGGCTTTTACGTATCCCAAAAAAGAGGTGTTTAGAGGGGTTAAGTTGGCAAAGTTGGGAGAATTAGAAAATTTATTAAGAAATGGTATGGAATTGGATAAAAGCCACTACAAAGGGTCTATTTATTGTGGGTACGCTCCCACTACAGCACTGGATTATGCGTTGCCTACAGAGGAGCCTTTTATATACGAGAACTGGGCCGAACCGGATATGACATTTCCGGTTATTATGCAAATTCCGCTTACGGAGCAGTTACTGCAGGAAAACCCGCTGGACCCGTTGGCAGATTGGGCCGTGTTTCACAAGACAATTCCGGCAGACCGCATTTCTAACATTGTGGTATTTTTGGAAATTAACGGTAAACAAGATTGGTATAAAGCCGGGCTGGAAAATAACAGATTGTTATTAACGCCGGCCCCGCCTGCAGCTACGAAGGGGTATGTAGAATTATGGGCAGATTAATACTGATTACATTTATGTGTTTGTGTGCATTCGGTGCTTTTGCACAAGGGACTTGCGGAAAGGCCGTTGTAAGAGCCGGTACCAACGCTACGGCTACGCAACTGGCACTGCGGGTTGCCCGGGGGTTCCAACAGCAGACGTTGCGCACATCCCAGTCCTCTGTCGTGCTGATGGCTCAACTTTCTGGCTTGCCCGAACAACCGCTTTTGCGCGTACGATTGCCGCAGGCCGAAGTGGCGGCGTTAGGGGTTAATCCCCCCGTTTTGCAGGCCCGGTTGTTGTATTCCGATGAGGTTTTTAACTATACCAATCTTACTGCATCGGCCCAGTTATATGTGCCACAAGCTTTTGTAAACGAGAAACGCAGTTGGTACCGGGGCATGGAGTTAAACACATTTGATG
>JAKSPG010000009.1 GCA_024405075.1 Elusimicrobiaceae bacterium
TACGCTAGTTTGTGTGAGGGGATACGTATGGAAAAGAAAAGTGGTTTGTCGGGTTGTTTGGGCACAAAAGCTTTTACGTTAATTGAACTGTTGGTAGTTGTTCTTATTATTGGTATTTTAGCGGCTATTGCGCTACCGCAGTATCAAAAGGCGGTGTGGAAATCGCGCAACGCGCAATTAAAAACGGTTATCAAGACTGTTCGCCAGGCGCAAGATGCGTATTTTATGGCAAACGGAAAATATGCCGGCAATTTTGACGAGCTGGATGTTGATTTGCCTTTTTCCGCCCCGGATATGGGCACTGCCATCATGGAAGATATTTGTTATTTAGCTATCAAAGGGAGCGATTCGGTACGCCGCGCGGAACATTTTCAGGTGGTGTTAAACGCTACTACCCTAACCAATATGAGTATTACTACCGTATGGACGGACGGCCCTTATAAGTGCACGGGGTTTGTTTATCGCCCTAGTGGTGAGATGCGGTGCACACAACAAGGATGGGGGGCTGCCGCCGAAAGTGATTTCTGCGAAAAAATAGAACGAGGCACGGATAAACAATTTTCGGGCAGTTGGTATTCTTGGGCGTTGCCGTAACTTACAAAAAATAAACCCCCGCGTATTATTTCGGGGGTTTAGCTCATTGTCATGTTCATGTGACTTATGTTCCTCTTTCCGCCGGGAGCTACGCGTCCGGGTCTTCACGCAATCGGGGGATACGCCGTACCCACCACAACTGCAACCAAGGACAACCGTGCCTTCCCTGCGTACTAAGTACTAATACTATAAGGGTTTTTTTCAAAAAATCAAGGCCTAATTTTAAAAAATCTTTTTCCCGTCGGCAGACAGGTCAAATTTACGTATTTTATGAGTAAGCCACGCTTCAAAAACAGCGTTACTCAGCCAAATGGGTGGGGTAAGGAGCATGGTCAAATGGATTGTCGTGCGTGAGATTTTCACGCGTTTTTTTACGTTTAATAAATCCGGTTCCCGGTAAATTTTGTATAGCGTATCAGCGGCCCACAGTACCGGCCACGCCACGGCGGCGCGCTGGCCGGGGTGTGTTTTGGGGAGCAACGTAAAGTAGCGTATGCCGTCTTGCAACCGGGCCAGCCCCCACAAAATCCACTTTCGTTTAATGGGCTCAAAGCGCGTGCTGTTGGCGGGGTTGAATAAATCGGCGGGGGTTAGACCGCAAGTTTGCAAATCTTCGTGCGGGAAATAACACCGCCCCAGTTGCAAATCTTTGGGTAAATCGCGCAAGATGTTGACGATTTGCAACGCGTCGCCGATGTGGCGGCCAAGCTCAAAAAAAGTTTCTTTATCGGTGTGGATTTTAGACGTGTGAAAAATTAATTGGCTCCAAAATTGTCCTGGCTTGCCGCCCATTAAACGGCAATAATTTTCCAGTTCTTTTGCAGTTTGAAAAGCAACAACGGGCGCGTTTTTTTCTTGCGGGAAAGTTTGCAAATCAATTTTCATGCCATTGCAAACGGCGCGGGCCACTTCTAAAATAAATGGCTGTTGCGACGCGGAAATTTTATTAAATGCGGCCAAACACGGGCGTAGGTTCTCAATCAAAATTCTTTCGTACGGGTTTTCGCTTCCGCCGTTAATTTCGCGTGCGAGATGAGTGATTTCTTCGTCGGGTTGTGTTTCAATAATAGACGGAAATTTTGCAATCCAATAGAGCCTGCGCTCGGCGGGCAAAAGGGGGGTATCGGCAATGGTATCGGCGTAGCGGCAGAGCAAATACGCCACCGAAAATGCCGGACGCATTGCCCGCGGCAACGCTTGCACACTTAAATATAAACTGCGCGAAGTATTTTTGAGCAGCGTTTCCAAGTCCATATATATAAGGATAGCAAAATAGAAACGCGTTAGGGTTATGGATTTATTTGGTAATAGTGAAAACTTCCTTTTGGGCCATCAGGTGTGCGGACCCTTGCCGTGTGCCAATATTCTGCCCCGCTGACACTTTTGCATAATTTATTTGCCTGGGTATTATCTTTAGCCGCATAACAACGGTGGTTTATATCAGAAGAATCTGAATATCCATACACAAAAGAATAGTCTTTTTTACCACAGGTCGTACTATTGGTCCAGGAAGCGTTCCCCTTGAATATACAGCAATAGGTATCATCGTTATAAGCACATTGGCCTTGCGTGGGAGAGGTGATGTCTTTTAAGGTCATTCCGGCCGGAGGGGCTACGCTTAGTTCGTCAAAACTACCGGGCCAAGTCCCGTTTGCTAATTGATACGCTTTTGCGGCTGTAACATACGGTTGTGCCATGCTACGTAAATTGGCAAAACGCGATTTATCGACGGCGAGCGTATACTGCGGCAGAGCCACGGCCGCCAGGATACCAATAATGAGAACAACTACTAATAATTCAATGAGTGTAAACCCTTTCTTTATGTGCATGAAAAAAATCTCCTTTATCATATCGTCATGCTGAACTTGTTTCAGCATCTCTGCTTACTTTGTTTTAGAAAGCGGTGGAGATCCTGAAACAAGTTCAGGATGACCTTATTGATATATTGACTGACACTTTATTATCGTTTTTTTTTTTGATGTGTCAAGCAAAATCTGCCGGCCTGCCGGAAATAATCCTTGGTTTACTGCCCCAAAAATGCCTAACGACGTCCTTTTTTAAGGGGAGATAACAAAAGAGAAAGTGTAACTATAAGTAGGTGAAAGTCTGCTTATTAAGGGCGGCCCGCAGGGTCGGGAGAAAAAATGAAACTTGACTTCGTTTTTTTTTTTGCTATAGTTTGCCTATAGCCCGTTAGAGGGGGGATGCTTATGCAAAATAAAAGCTGTTTGTTGGGCCGTTTAGACACAAAAGGATTTACGTTAATTGAGTTGTTAGTGGTTGTGCTTATCATCGGCATATTGGCGGCGGTGGCCGTGCCACAGTATAGACTGGCGGTAGCCAAAAGCAGATATACGGAAATCATGACGATTGTTGACTCGTTAGTCAAAGCACAGGATGTTTATTTCCTGGCCAACGGCTCGTATGCAGAACATTTTGACGAGTTGGCGGTAGATTTTGCACACGGCGACGTACAAACCGACGGCAACGGAGAATATGTGAAGTTTCGTGGGTATAGCATATATGTACTTCGGTCCGGATATTCTTGTGCTTTTGCGGCTACTTCCCCCGGAAGACCGGATTATTGGGTGTATTTGTCGTCTAAACAGCGGACATGTACCGGCAGGAATGAATTAGGAGATCAAGTATGCAAAAGTTTCGGCGGGAAATATATTTCCACCTCTTGTCGTGTGGAAGGGAGTACCGCACACGGTTGTCAAAATTATAATTTGCCCTAGGATTTTACTTCCCAATCATTTTCAAAAATTCTTGCTCGGTCAGCACAGGTACGCCCAGCTCTTGTGCTTTTTTGAGTTTGCTGCCCGCGGCTTCCCCGGCCACCACGTAGGCCGTTTTTTTAGATACACTGCCGCTGGCTTTCCCGCCGTATTGCATGGCTAATCGTTCAGCTTCGGTACGTGTCATCGTTTTTAACTCGCCTGTAAAAACAATCGTTTTTCCGTCCAACACGTTGCCGGATTTTTCTTTTTCGGGTTGCGTAAAATTAAGGCCCGCCAAACGCAGTTTTTCAATTTGTTCCAGGGCTGTTGCATCGTGGAAAAAGTCATAAATACTTTGGGAAACTTTCTCGCCCACGTCGGGGATGTGTTGCAATTCTTCCAACGAGGCATTTTTTAAATTATCCAGGGTGCGGAAACGGTCGGCCAATACCTCGGCTGTCTTTTCGCCTACAAACGCAATTCCTAGCGCAAAGAGTAATTTGGAAAGCGGACGTTTTTTGCTCGCCTCAATGGCATCTAATAAATTCTGTGCCTTTTTATCTTTAAAGTTCGGCAGTTGCAGCAAATGCAAAAAGGACAGCTGGTATATATCCGCCAGTTCCGTTAAAAAATTTCGTCTAATGAGTTGTTGCACAACCACATCACCCAAACCGTCAATATCCAGCGCATCGCGCGAAGCAAAGTGCACTAGCCGCGCGTGCAATTGGGCCGGGCAAGCGGGGTTAATGCAATAATAGCCCACCTCGTCTTGCTCTTTGTAAACGGGTGCCCCGCACGAAGGACAAATTTGCGGCGGCAGTACATCTTGCGTTCCGGCATGTTCCACGACTTTGACCACTTTGGGGATCACTTCTCCGGCGCGTTCAATAATTACGCTGTCGCTCACGCGCACCCCTAAACGTTTAATTTCATCAAAATTGTGCAAGGTGGCGTTGGAAATAATGACACCCGCGCACGGTACGGGGACCAGTTCGGCCACCGGGGTAATAATGCCCGTTCTGCCTACGGAAAAAACAATGTTTTTAACGGTGGTAGTTGCTTGCGGGGCTGGATATTTAAACGCCATGGCCCAGCGCGGGCTGCGCGAAGTAGTCCCTAAAATTTGTTGTTCCCGGAATTTATTTACTTTCACCACCAGCCCGTCTACATCGAAGGGCAGTTCGTGGCAATTTCGTAATAAAAACGAAGCGCACCGGCAATTAAGGTAACTTTGGTACGTACCGGGCAGACCGAAAATCCCATGCGCGGCACGTATCAATAAACGCGCTGAAACTTTCCGCTGCAATTTCGCCTAACCCAAACGAGTGGGCGAAAAATTTTAACGGTCGTTGCGCGGTCAGCTGGGAGTCTTTTTGACGTAACGAACCGGCCGCGGCGTTGCGAGTGTTAGCAAAGATGTTATTGCCGGATTTTTCCTGCTCGGCATTTAAGGCGGCTAAATCGTTTTTGTCTAAATATACTTCCCCGCGGATTTCCAACAGCCCTTGCGGTGCGTTTGTCAGTTGGTGCGGGATGTTTTTAATGGTCAGCACGTTGGCGGTAATGTCCTCGCCGGTTTTTCCGTCGCCACGGCTGGCGGCCTGGATGAGGCGGCCGTTTTCGTACGTAAGCGAACACGACACGCCGTCAATTTTTCCTTCTACCACCATTTCAAAAGTATCCCGGCCTAACAGTTTGGCGGCGCGTTCGTGCCATTCGCGGATGTCGTCTTCGGAGTAGGAATTATCCAGCGACATCATCGGCACTTTATGTACGACTGCGCTAAACGCGCGCGAAGCCGTACCTCCCACCTGTTGGGTAGGTGACGCGGCCGACGCAAATTGCGGATATTGTTTTTCTAATTCTTGTAAGCGTTTGTAAAGCTGGTCGTATTGGGTATCGGACAGGACGGGATTGTCCTGGTTGTAGTATAAATCGCTGTGGTAGGCGATTTGCTGGCGCAGCTGTTCAATTTCCTCTTTGGGCTGCATAGAAATTTATTTCCGTTCTTTTTTAAGTTGGTCTAACAAACCGTTAATAAATTTGCTGGAATTTTCGGTTGAGTATTTTTTTGCCAGCTCAATGGCTTCGTCAATAATAGCGGGGATAGGGGTGCGCTCGGGGCTGAAAACCATCTCATACGTGGCCATGCGCAAAATGGAGCGGTCCACTGCCGACATGCGCGCCACCGTCCAGTTTTTGGCATACGTGGAAACCAGTTTATCAATGGCGGATAAATTCTTTTCGGTCCCGCGTACCAGGTCTTCGCAAAACGGGAATAATTCCCCCAATTCCCGTTTAAATTCTTCCGTATAGCGTGCTACGTTTTCGCCGGCGGGTGATTTGATACTGTCGGCGTAATAGAGCGATTGTAAAGCGTACTCCCTAGCTTGTCTTCTGCTTTTCATGGTCATCCCCTTGCCTGCCAAAGAAGTTTTATCCATTTTAGCAAATTTTACGTCGTTGTGCAGGAATGGTTTTTGCTATAATGTAACTATGAGACTATTCATGCTTTTTATCATTTCGCTGGGGCTGGGGGCCTGTGCGGGGGCTCATAAAGGGCCGTTAGTCGGTGCGGACCGTGATGCGCACGGGTGTATCGGATCGGCCGGGTATGTATGGAGCGAACCGCTACAACAGTGCGTGCGGCCTTGGGAAGTAGGCAAGTAGCGGTTGATTGACACCGGTAACGGGAAGTTGGTATAATAGGAAAGTCCCTTTGGGGCAAATTTTTTGAAAGAAAGATTAAATGGCCAGATTCGATAACAGAAGAGTTTACAAGCAAGACTTGTATTGCCGTAACCAAAATATCCGCGCAGCCGAAGTGCGCGTTATTAATTCGGACGGTACCATGTTAGGTATCTTCCCCACGCGCCAGGCTGTTGCAATGGCCAAAGAACAAGAGTTGGACTTAGTGGAAATTTCTCCCAACGCCCAACCTCCTGTCTGTAAAATACTGGATTACAACAAGTACGTTTACGAACAGGGTAAAAAAGCTGCGGAAGCGAAGAAGAAACAAGCCAAGGTTACCATGAAAGAGCTGCGCATTAAATCGCGCATTGCCCCACATGACTTGGAAGTAAAACTCAACCAGATTGAGGAGTTTTTACGCAAGAAAAACCAGGTGCGTTTTGTGGTCGTGTTCCGCGGACGTGAAAACCAGCACAAGGACCTAGGTATCCAAATTTTAAACGATACCGCCAAACGGCTAGAGCCGTTGGCTACGGTGGACGGAGGATTGCAGCAGCTGGGTAACCGTATGTCCATGACCTTTGTGCCTAAAAACTAAACCGATTTTTCGGCTCTTTTTGATGTGACTGCGTTCGGGGCTTGACCGGCTCCCGCCGCAGGTTGTGTAAATAAGAGCCAATTAAAAAAAGGATAAAAACAATGCCTAAATTAAGAAATCACAGCGGCGGCAAAAAGCGTTTCCGCAAAACCGCCACGGGTAAATTCACCCACAGAAAAGCCGGCAGAAAACACTTGCTAACGCCTGTTTCTGCCTCGCGCAAACATGATATGCGCAAAACCGGGGTTATCACGCCCGAGTCCAACAAAGGCAAGATCTTGCAAAAGTATCTGCCTATGGCCAAATAAGAGGTTGAAACATGAGAATTAAATTCAGCGTTGCCAGACACGCCAGAAAGAAAAAAGTATTGAATAGAGCCAGCGGTTACTACGGGGATAAATCCCGCCGTTTACGCATGGCTACGCAGCAGCTCGGCAAATCGGGCGTGCACGCGTATGTAGACCGCAAAGACAAAAAAACTACCTACCGCCAAACATGGATTATGCGTATCAACGCGGCCGTGCGCGAGGAAGGGTTGTCTTACTCTAAATTCATCAGCGGGCTTGCCAAAGCCAACATCACGCTTAACCGCAAGATGCTTAGCGAGATGGCGATTAAAGACCCGGTGTCCTTCAAGAAATTGGTGGACATCGTCAAAGCCGCTAAATAGTTTAGCAAGTGAAAAGGCAAAAAGGGCCCCGCGAGAGCGAGGCCTTTTTTTTGTGGCTTTTAATAGCGTGATGGTACGTTTCGTAAACGCGCACAGCGGCACAAACATTTTGTTTGTGCCGCTGTTGCTTGCTACCAATAAACAATTTTCCACATTTGGCTGTCTTGCGTGTCCCTGTCCCTTGACGTGCCATTCAGGCACGCCTATGCGGGACACTTGCCCACGCAAGACGGCTCAAATCTGAAAAATCATATATTCTTACGCAAAAATAGTCTTGGGGGATGCAGGTGTTCTCTTATTTATATTTATTTAAAACCTGGCAAATTTTTTGGCCGCGGGCTGTTTTCCCCTCGCAACGGAATGTCCCCGCCCATGACGGTTGATTCGTAAATTGTTGGTAATACCAAGTGATATGCAACTCTCTTTTATCCAAACAGGTTAAATAGTTACTTTGAGTAACGGTAGTGCCCAGTTGTGGGCAATAATCTAGGCGGACTATTTTCAACGCTCCGTCGTTCGTATTGTCTATCCAGCTGTAGTTTTGGCAGCCGAATATCATATTGCCGTGGCTGTTTGCTTGCGGACATACGGAAGAAAAATCCACAGACAGTTCTGCCAAATCGGCTGCGTATCGTCCGTTAGCCAGGTAGTAAATTTCTTGTGCATCGCTGATGTTTTTTAAGATGGATAAATAAGGAGATAAACGTGCTTTATCCACTGCTTTTTGGTATTGCGGCAACGCCACCGCCGCCAAAATACCAATGATAAGTACAACGACTAACAACTCTATAAGGGTAAACCCTCGTTCCTGATTTTTCATAATTTGCTCCTTGTGCTGTTATCGGAAACGACACAAAGAAACGGCCATATACCGAGCTCAGGAACGTGACCCAAATATACAGCCGTGGCTTCCCGCGCTAACGGGAAACACTCGGCACAAGCGGGTCTCGAGTTCCGCTTGCGCCTAATCGGCTGTTTTTGGCGTTCCTGCGGCCTTTTCAAAGCCACCCGTTTCTTAAACGGTTCCAAAAACAGAATAAATTGTATGTTAAGCTTGCGGCTTAACTTCCTTATTATAACAAATTCTCAAAACGTGCGGGCAAAAAAACGGACCGGGTTGCGCCCGTCGGTAAAAAAATAAAATTTGCAGCCGCGATTGGTTTTTTGGTACAATAAATACGGAGCTAAAAAAGGAGTCTTTGTATGTGCTGCAAGCGTTTTGAGCAAGTTTGCCAGTGCACGCTCGGGTCGCAATTGCGTAGACCTAGCGGGACGGGGACATTATTTCCTTTTTATCAATTTGAGCCGTACCCTTTGGTAGTAATGTGTGCGGCAGGGACCTATCTAAAAATAGGGCCAAAAGACAAAGCAAACTAGGTCTTTTGGCCCTATTTTTTTGCGTCTTTTTTTGAGAAAATAATAATTGGAGCCAGTTATGAAAACTGTTATAAAGAAACTTCTATCGGTTTTTTTAAGCACCTGTCTGTTAAGCAGCAGTGTAACTCCCGCTTTTGCCCAATTACGCCAAATCCCCCGGGGATTACAAACCGGTATTCGTTTATCTAAAGAAACTTCCCGCCTGTTATATAATTCTGCGGCATTTGGGGCGGGCTCGGCTCCTCGGTTTTTTTCTTCTTTCACTTCTTCCGTAGCGCGCGAAGCGGCCCTGAGCCAGTTGCGTGTGCAAATTGCTACTCCGCGTGTGCAAAGTTTACTTGGCTCATCTGATATAAGCCGCCTTCCGGCGGCTGTTTTATCACTACCGCAATCTTCCCCGCAACGTGCCGAACTTTTACGTAACGAATTTGTTTCCTCTGCCTTGTTAGGAAACGTCACCCCCGACCAACGTGCTCAAGCCCTGGCGTTCTACCGGGCGGACCTGGCGGAAAAATCGCCCTTGCTGGCGCAAGTTCCTTTTAAACCGCTGGAAGAAATTTTACAGCAAACCTCACCCGCTACGTTACAAACCTGGCAAGAGGCTCTTTCCTCAGCGGCGGCGTTGGCCGCACTGGGTAATGCCGAAGATGCCCCCTTGCTTACGGCATTTTGGGAGCAAGCTTCCCAGGGTGGTTTGGGACCCGTTGCCACGGCGATTACGGGCCGCGGCCTGTTACGTTTTAAGGCGTATGATAATTTTAATCTATGGTCAAAAGCGTCCCCGCGCCAAGGCGAATTATGGCAGGGCTTTAGTACCTATGCGGTTGAAAATAAATTGCCGATATCTTTTGCGTTGCAATCAGGTCCGCAGTTTAGGCAGCCGCAAGGCCTGGCCCAGTGGTTACAAGAAGGGTGTGCTGTCAACGCGTTAAACGCGTACCCCGGCTTGGGGGCTACCCGCCAATGGTTAAGTTTAGGCCAGGAAATCACCTCGTTTAGCGGGGAAAGCAGTTCGGTTGAAATGCCGGAAGGATTCCCGGCGGTTTCTATTCCTGTTGCGCCCACATTAGAATTAACAGCCCCGCAAAACGGGTTTTCTTTTCCATCGTCATTGCCCGATGCGCCGTCTGCTCCGGTTGTTTTTTCGTAACCGCCGGATAACTCGGGCATGTTGTACAGCGGGTTACCGCTATTTGCGTTGGTCAAGAAAACCGCCAACTGGTTCCGCGGTTGGAAGCCGTTCCAACGCAGGGCGGCCAGAAAATCGGCGATTGAAAAAGAACGGGACTTACATGTAAATACGTCCGAGCCCATCTACACTTTTGCCGAACCCGCCCAAACGATTGCGGCCGATGATTTCGCCGGCTCCGTAACGGAAGATGAGGCCGTGCTATCGGGCGTACGCGGTTTTAAATTGACCCTGGAGGGGCCCGACGGTACAGAAGAAATCTTGCGTAATGTGGATGTCTTTTTGGATGCCACTTTTGAAACAGAGGGGTACAACCGGGTGGCTCTTTCGGACGGATATGTATTTCAGTTGCGCAATCTAAACCACGAGCCGGCAGAGCTCAAACGTTTCTTCTTTGAGTTGGAAGATAACCAGGGCCCGCTATACGCGCTGCTGAGCGTAAATCCTAAAAAAATGACCCGCGCGCTGCACATTAAGTTGGAACGTAAGCCAAACAGCCGTTTTTCTATCGTATCTTTGCCGGTGCGGTTGAAAGGGCGTGGCAGCAGTATTGTAGCGTATGCGGATGTGGACACCTCGCTCTTGCCGCGCGGTCATTCCCGCGACGAAGGGGAGATCCTGATTAAAAAAGACGGCTCGGTTTTGTTTGTATCTCCTAAAATTTCCAACCCGGTAGAGTTGAAAGATTTCTACGTTCGCTTACCTAAAAAGGAAAGCAAATACTGGGCTCCCTTGATGCAAAGCAACCCCCATGTACCGTTTGTCCTGAAAGTCCGGCCGACCTTAAATAAAACTTCATTACTCACCATGGCCGTGCCTTCTTTGCAAATCGGTTTAGGTAAAACCACCGCGCCGGAATTGTACTCCCGTACCACGCTGGGGGAATCTGCCTCCAGTATGGTCATGCTTGGTATTAACAACGTCTTGCCGATTGCTATGGGTATTGTCCGTCCCATGTTAAAACGCTACGGGGAAGCTTCCGTATTGCGCTTTAGCAGCGGTCTGTTTGTGGCCGGCGGCAGTGTGGCGTTGGCATCGGGCTTGTATGGGCTACTGGGTACCGGGATGATGAGCTCCCTACAGTTGACAGGGTTTATTACTTCCAGCGTACTCATTGCGCTGGGTACCAACGTAACCCGCATCGTACAAAACATTTTAATCAGTGCTAACCGTGGCGAAGTGGTTTCAAAAAAGGCGGCGGATGACCCGTTTGCTCTGCAAGATAAAACGCGTTCCATAAGCGACTACAACCGGGGGTACCTGTGGAAACGCCTTAAAGAGGTCGTTACGCAACGGCCGACCAAAGCCGCGCGGGACGTGGTGTTGTTCCAAACGGCCAGTATGTTTAAGAACGTGGGTACCATGACGTTCCTGGCGTTCCCGTGGTTGGCCAACATGGCTGTAAAAGGGATTTTTGGGGTGGACCCGGGGTTGGACTTTTCCGCCAGTTACATACCGTACACGGCGTACAGCTTATGGGTGTTGCATAAGTTGCGTCGCATGGCTTATAAGGATGCCGTTCCTACCCAATTTAGTGCCGTATACGGCCAATTTAAAGAAAAAATATCCGATGTGGTAACACGATTACAGGGGTTGCCGCCGGAGGTGTTGGCGGACCCGGCCAGCCCGGCCATGCAACAAGCGGCCAAAGACCTTAAAAATTCTATCAAGGCGTTGCAAGATGTGGAAAACCGCCAAAAGAAAAAACTGGCACAAGATTTAACCGCTACGTACGAGAAAGAATGTTTAGATGCCTTGAAACTGGCCTTGGATCGGCAAGGTCTTGCCCCTGTGCAAACCCAGCGAGCCGTTGCCTCACTGGGGCAAGCTTTTGAGTCGTTAAATCCGCGGGAAGCCAATTTGTGGCAAGTCTTGCGTATTCCGGTTATCCGCAACAGTGTATTAGGTATCACGCTGGCTACGATGCACGAGTTGAGCGTTTCCAACGGGTTTGCGTTTGCCATGCATGGGTTGTTAGGCAACGGTACGGCGGCCAATGCCTTTACCGCTCTAGCATTGTATGGGGCTACGTGTGCGGGCCGTATTTTGGGGAACGGTTTAAGCCGCCGGGTCAGTGAGGGGAGTATGTATTTGATATCGTCTGCGTTCTCGCTGGCGGGCACCATGACCATGATTGCGGCCGGCAACCATGTTGCTCCGCTGGTGGCCGGCGCGGTAATAGCTAGTTTTGGGGTGGGGAATTTCTTCTCGCAGATTTACGATTATGCTACCGCGCAACGCAAAGAATACAAACGGGAAATTTCCCTACTTATTAACTACACCATGCCGGTCGCGGCGGTATTATCTATGCCGATGCGCAGATTGGTCGGCCTGACGGGCTTTGGCGGTATGGACCTGGTGGTATCGGCCGCTGCCTTGATAGGTAGTTTGGCCCTTACGCCGGGCATGTTTGCCAACTCCAGCTTGCGCTTATATTTCAAACAGGGTTGGAAAAGACAACAGGGTACCTTATACCGCCTTTTCCACTTGCGCCAGCGGACGCCTCCTCCGGCGGGCGGCCTAGGCAGTGCGGCCCAGTAACTAAACTTTGCAAATAACAAACCCCCGGGTATCGCCCGGGGGTTTGTGTTAAAACAAAAAAGGGTCGTGTCAGATGTTAAAAAGCACGCGCAGTAGTTTATCGTAATGGGGTTGTGGCAAGCGCATGCCGGGGCGCAAAATACGCCCGGCGCGCGGACCATGATAATCGGACCCGGCCGTACACAGCAAATTATATTTGCGGGCCAGGGCCAGCAGATCCTGGCGCATGGCGTTGGAGTGGGCAGGATAAAAAACTTCAATGCCATCCAGCCCGGCTTCTACCCAGGCCGGAAAATTCCAAATTCCGCTGACCATACCCGGGTGGGCAATAACGGCCAACCCGCCTGCCTGTTTAATTTGCTGTATTGCTTCCAACGCTGTTACCCCGGCCGATGGTACATACGCCGGGCCGCCCGGCAATAAATACTTGCGAAATCCGTCCTGGCGCGTGCGGACAATTCCTTTTTCTTTTAAGGCGTCCGCCACATGGGCGCGCGAAACCGTATTGGGGGCGCGGGAAAAAACTTCTTCCTCACTTAAATCCACCCCTGCTTTTTGCAGCAGGGATACAATTTGTTGGATACGTTTGCGACGGTTTTGGCGGTTGGTAGCTAAAAACGTTTGGAACGACTTGTTCTGCAGGTCCACGTTATAAGCGGTAAAATGTAGTTGGTCGTGTTCCCGGGTGCTGATTTCTACCCCGGGTGAGAAATAAATGTTATGTTCTTGGCACGCGGCCTGGGCTTGGCTCACGCCGTCGGTTGTGTCGTGGTCGGTGAGGGAAAAGGCCCGTACGCCCGCTTTAACGGCGGCAAGCACTACTTCCTGCGGGGTACAAGTCCCGTCGGAATAGATAGAATGGGTGTGCAAGTCCGCCTTGGACATGTTAAGCGCGTTCCACCGCTGTTACGCCGGGGACCAACTCTTTAATTTTGCGTTCCACCACCGCTTGCAACGTGAGTTGCGCATGCGGACAGCTGCCACAGCGGCCTTGTAACGTCACGGTTACAATCCCGGTTTTTTCATCCACGCTTACCAACTGGATGTCGCCTCCGTCGGCTTGCAGGATCGGGCGGATTTGGTTAATCACTTGTTCTACTTGTTCTTTCATGGTTGACACTCCGTCAATATTTTTTACATTATACTTATTTTGAAAGGGACCCGTCTAACTCTTTCTTTATAAACCATTGCTTGCGCGAAAAAATATTTGCTATACTTATAGCAAGGTAGGAAATTTTCTAAGCGCAGGAGCTTCTTATGAAAAAAATAGTGGTTCTCTTTTGTTTGTGTGTATGGGTTGCGTTACCGGCGGCTGCGCAAAAATACGCCAGCGTCAATGCTAAACGCGCTAACATACGCGCTTGTGCGGGCACGAATTGTGCCGTTAAATGGTATGCCTGGCGGTATACCCCGGTTATCATGGTGGAAAAAAGCCCGGATGATGAGTGGGTGCTTGTTAAAGATTTTGAAGGATATACGGGTTGGATCTCGGCCGATTTGTTAAGCCCTGACGGCGGTATGTCGGCCAAAATAGATGTGAACGTTCGTCAAAGCCCTTCCGCCAGCGCGGATATTGTCTGCACGGTGGAGAAAGGATACCCGTGTAAGTACTTGGCGCGTAAAGGCAAATGGATGCAGGGCGTGGACGAGCCTGAAAAAGCCAAAGACGGCAAATGCAAGGGGTGGGTATATAACGCCAACCTGTGGGGATTTTTCAAACAACAATAAGTCCCCTTGTCAAAAGGGCCTTAAAACGCTAGAATAAGAGTATGAAGAAAATTTTGATTATTGCGGTATTGTTGAGCTTGGGTGTGTGCGGTTACTATTGGAATCGCAACGTTGCCGAGGAGCGTTTCCACATCTCGGGTACGGTGGTCGTGCCGGAGCGTTTGGTGCGCCAGGCCGAGGCCGACAATAACGCTTGTGCCATTATTGTGAAGAACGAGGCGGACGTCCCGGTAGCCATTAAACGGATTGTGGACCCTAAATTCCCGCTGGAATTTTCCATGGGTAAAGAAGATTTACTGGCCGGCAACGTGGAAGGCACATTAAAATTGGAAGTACAAATTAACAATCACGGCAAGTTGGGCGTAATTAAACAAGGGGATATCTTTGGTGCCAGCGCCGAACCGGTTAAACCCAATGCCCAACATGTGAACGTACAGGCCGATAAAACCCTCGGCCGCGTGCAGTTAGCGCGCAACGTGAAGGGGAATTTCTTCCGCACGGCTGCCCGGTAAACTTGATTTGAAGTTTAACAAAAACCCCCGCTCAACAGCGGGGGTTTTGCTTTTAGAGAGAGCCGGTGTTATTAAGTTGGATACAAAGTTTTTTCTGAACAGCCGTGATAAGTTCATTATTCATAATTCCGCAATAGATACGATCCGGGTCTGTAATATAGACGGCAATGCGGTATGGGGTGTCATCTATTTTGGTTTCTTCGCCTGTGCGTCGGTACGCAAGTGCCAAGTAGCGTCCGTTACTCCCTCTGGGGGAATAGACAAAATAATTGGTTTTCACGCGGTTGGATCCTATTTGAGAGACTGAACCCGGAATTTCTACACTTAATAAATCCATTTCATGGGCAGCAGCATATTTCCCATTGGCTAAAAAATAGAGCTGTTGAGCTCGCACAATGGTGCGTACGTTAGTAATAGCCTCACTCATACGTGCTTTTTCCACGGCTTTTTGATACTGCGGCACGGCCACCGCCGCCAGGATGCCTATAATCAGCACGACCACTAATAGTTCAATGAGGGTAAATGCTTGTTTGTTTTTCATTCGTTCGGTTCTCCTATATACCTGCCTTTGGAAAACCGCCCAAACAAAACGGCCGTTTGGGGTCGAGGGCTTATCAGGTTCTCGTACACAAAACAGCCGTAGTCCCGCTGCGGTGCAGCGAAACATTCGGCAGAAAACGCTCCGGGAGCTACCCGTTACGTTTTCTGCCTAAAACGACTGCTTTTGGCCTGATAAGCCTTTGGACGTTTGTCCAAAAACTTCCGTTTCCGGAAATCCAAAAACAGATTCAAATTATCTGTAAGCAAAAGCTTCCTTTTCCAGTGTAACATTTTGCGCCCGGTTATGCAAATAGTACCTCGGTGTGTTGGAGGGCAGTATTACTTGACGGCAACCCCCTATATAAAGCACAATACAAAGAGGGGTTTTTTAGCAAACACATGAAAAGACGGACCTGCCTACTAGGGTTACTGGTACTGCCTGCGGCGTTGTACGCGCAGGCGGATGGCTCACGCCTAACGCACGAACAAGTGCTGGACGTGTTTGCGCGGTTTAATCCCTCCGTTTTGGAACAAGCCCGCCAAGACGAAGTATACCGACCGTTTTTAGAGCGGTTTTTATCTTCCTACCAAGGGACGGATACGCCCGAAGATAGGTGGGAGTTAATTTCCGTCGTACGCAATTTTGGCAACTCCTTTCAGCTGGACGTACTCAAACAAGTATACAAGCAAATTTGGATGACGTCTCAAATGACCGGCGCGCCGCTAGCGGGTGCCCGGCAGCTATTTTTGAATGATGTGTCCGACGTGCTTGCGCGGGTGTGGGCCGTTACCGTTCAAGTGCAGGAGTATCGGTTGGCACAGTCCAAAAAGGAACTAAAAGAGCTTCGCCGTGAGGCCCCCTCTGCCCAACAGCAGGCGCGCCAAACGCAGTTGCAACAGGATATCCAAAACCTCAAGCCGCTGCTTCGCGCGTTGAAAAAAGACCCGGGGCGGAAACTTTCACAAGCGGCCGAAGGGTATGTAGCCGCGGCGGAACGGGCCTTTGAGCAGCAAGCTTTTACCGTGCAAAAACAAGCGGTTAATCAAACACGGTTGCAAGCGGCCGCTACGACGAATTTACAAATTAAAAGTAACCATAAAAAACCGGTGGCTAAATAAGATTTTTCAGACGGATTTTCCGTCAGACGGACCCCATTTTAACAAAAGGAAAAAAATAAACTGTATGATTAGAACTGTATTAGATAAAATTTTTGGAACAAAAAGCGAACGTGATTTAAAGAAAATTCAACATTATGTCGACAGTGCCAACCGCTTTACCGCGGAGTTTGAGTCCTTGTCCGATGATGAACTGAAAGCCAAAACGCAGGAGTTTAGAAAGCGCCTGCAAAACGGTGAAACGCTTGACGATATCCTGCCCGAAGCGTTTGCCGTGGTGCGTTTAGCGGCCCAGCGCGTGATTGGTTTGCGGCCGTACGATGTACAGTTGCTGGGCGGTATTGTGCTACACCAAGGGAAAATTGCCGAAATGCGCACCGGGGAAGGAAAAACGTTGGTAGCGGTGTTGCCCTCTTACTTAAACGGGCTTACCGGCAAAGGGGTACACGTGGTAACTGTCAACGATTACTTAGCCCACCGCGACCGCAATTGGATGGGCCCTATCCACGAATTTTTAGGTCTTACCGTCGGCTATATTAGCCACGATATGGACAGTAACGAACGCCGCGAGATGTACGCCAAAGATATCACCTACGTTACCAATAACGAGCTGGGATTTGATTACCTGCGCGATAACATGGTTATTGCCCGGCAGGACCGCGTCCTGCGTCCGCTGAATTACTGCATTGTGGACGAAGTGGACTCTATTTTAATTGACGAGGCGCGTACCCCGCTGATTATTTCCGGTCCATCAGAACAAAGCACCGATAAGTATTACATCGTCAACCGGTTAATTCCGTCGCTTCGCGTGCGGCTGATTACGGAGGACGATGAAGTCAAAGCCAAATACGAAGGCACCAGTTTAGATGAGGGCTACGATGCGATTGTGGATGAGAAAGCCCACACCGCTACGCTCACCGATACCGGCGTGGCGAAGGCCGAAAAATTTTTGAATGTATCCAACCTTTACAACGATGTAGAGTCAGAGTGGGTTCACCACATTAACCAGGCATTGCGTGCGCACTACTTGTACAAAGTGGACGAAGCGTACGTGATCAAAAACGGCGAAGTCGTGATTATTGATGAGTTTACCGGGCGCGAAATGCCAGGCCGCCGCTGGAGCGACGGCTTGCACCAGGCGGTGGAAGCCAACGAGGGCTTGCAAATTAAAGAAGAAAACCAGACGCTGGCCACCATTACGTTTCAGAACTTCTTTAAGTTGTACAATAAACTTTCCGGTATGACGGGCACGGCCATGACCGAAGCCAACGAATTTTGGCAGATTTATAAATTAGACGTGGTGGAAATCCGCCCCAACCGCCCGTCCAAACGGGTGGACTACCCGGATTTGGTTTACCTTTCGGAACGGGAAAAATTCAAAGCTATTGCTGACGAAGTAGAAGAACTGTGGAAGAAAGGTGCCCCGGTGCTGGTGGGGACGCGCTCTATTGAAAAGTCGGAAAAATTAAGCCGCATGCTCCATGCGCGCGGTATTCCGCATAAAGTATTAAATGCTAAATATCACGAAATGGAAGCGCAAATCATCAGCCAGGCTGGGCGCAAAGGGGCGGTAACGGTAGCGACCAACATGGCCGGTCGCGGTACGGATATTGTACTGGGCGGTAACCCGGCCGATCCGCAGGAGCAGGCCGAAGTGGTGCAGTTGGGCGGGTTGCATGTAATCGGCAGTGAACGACACGAATCACGCCGTATTGATAACCAGTTGCGCGGTCGTTGTGCGCGCCAAGGGGATCCGGGTTCCTCGCGGTTTTATATTTCACTGGAAGACGAGCTGATGCGTTTGTTTGCCAACACGGCTAAAATTTCAGCTATTTTAAGTCACATGGGTATGAAAGAAGGCGAAGCGATAGAATCGCGCTTGATGACACGTCAAATTGAAGGAGCCCAGCGTATGGTGGAAGGGCGCAACTTTGATATCCGCAAACAATTGTTGGATTATGATAAAGTACTGAACCAACAACGCACCGCTATTTACGGGCTTCGCAATGC
>JAKSPG010000090.1 GCA_024405075.1 Elusimicrobiaceae bacterium
CATTTACGCTTATTGAATTATTAGTAGTTGTTTTGATTATCGGTATTTTGGCGGCGGTGGCATTGCCGCAGTACCAACGAGCCGTAAATAAGGCACGCTATACCCAAGCAATTATATTAGTGGAAAATATCATGCGAGCCGAACAACGATACCGGTTAGCCAATGGCAATTACACCCTTAACTTTGATGAATTAGATATGGATATGCCCACACCTACCACCATTAACGGAGGGTATTATCATTACAACTGGGGATATTGTTGGTTACACCAAACGTATGTGGGTTGTCTAGTTCATTTAGGTTCTTCCGCTCAAAATGCTGCTTATGTCAATGACTATTCCCCTCTGAGCAAAGAATGTTGGGCTTATCCCAAAGGTAACGCGCGCGCTAATGCATTTTGTCAATACATGACAAAAAAATCGACCGGATACGACAACGGCACTTTTATAGAATATCATTTTTAACGTTCCTTCTAGGCACGGGTTTTACGCGCAACCACGCCCCCCGGACACAACGAGATCCTGAATCACTATACACAGGCCCCGGATAAAGACCTTCCGGGGCGCGGCGCAAAGGTAAATAGAGCGCCTTGCCAACCCCAGCTACGTCAAGGGGCAGGGACGCGCAAGACGGCCAAATGTGGAAAATTGTATCGCACGGACACGACACACGGGCACAACATATTGTTGTGCCCGTGTGCGTGCTTATAGAAGATAACATCAGTTGTTAATCTTATTTATCTTGGCCGGTGCGGTCCTTGCGGTCAAAGTAGTGCGTGTGCAACAACTCATGCGCCTTATGTCCGCCAATCTTATCAAAGATGGTGCCATACAACGCCATCACATCTTTGTTGTCTTGGGACTTATACGCCATCTTTGCATCGTCGTCATACAACCCTTTGGCACGGTTCTTGCGGGCTTGCCAACCTTCAAATTGCGGTTGCCCCGCGCCCGCCACACATCCGCCTTGGCAGGACATGACTTCAATAAAGTCGTATTTATTCTTTCCGGCTTTAATATCGTCTAAGAGTTTGCGCGCGTTACGAAGCCCGCTCACCACAGCCACGCGAACGGTTTTGCCCGCTACTTTCAGCTCCGCTTCTTTGACGGTGCTGTTGGCACGCAATACATCTAATTTGATTTTGCCCGCGTTTTTCGGGTCCAATTCGGCCGCCGCAAAACGAAGCGCCGCTTCCATTACACCGCCGGAGGCTCCGAAAATCACGCCCGCACCGGTTTTGGTACCGAACGGATGATCAAATTCTTCGTCTTTGAGGTTAGCAAAATCAATGCCGGCCTCTTTAATCATACGCGCCAAACCAACGGTCGTTACCACATGGTCCGTATCCGGGTTGCCGTCTACGTAAAATTCTTCACGTTTGATTTCGCCTTTTTTAGCCGAGCACGGCATAATCGCTACGACTACTAAATCTTCGCGCTTACCGCCTTTTTCCACAAAATCGGCCTTGATGACGGGCCCCATCATTTGCATCGGCGAGCGTGCCGTAGACAAATTAGGGATAAATTCCGGGGTGAATTTTTCCACGTAGTTTACCCAGGCCGGGCAGCAGCTGGTCAGTTGCGGCAAATTTTTGCCTTCGGTAAAACGGTGCAAAAATTCGGTGGCTTCTTCCACAATGGTTAAGTCAGCCGCAAAGGCCGTATCGTACACATAATCAAAACCTAACATACGTAGCGCGGCCGCAATTTTGCCGTCAATGCTTTTGCCTTGCGGCAAACCGAAGATTTCACCCAGCCCCACGCGCACCGCCGGAGCGATGTGTACAGCTACTTTTTTAGCCGGGTTATTGATTTCTTTGAACACTTGTTCAATTTCGCTGCAGTTGGGAGTTAAAGCGCCCACCGGGCAGACACGCGCACACTGGCCGCAAGACACACATTCGTGGCTTTCGCCCATTCCCTTATCAAAAGCGGGCGTAATTTTAGCACGGTATCCGCGGAAGGCAAAATCAATCGCACCGATACCTTGCACTTCGTTGCAGATGCGTACGCAGTTACCGCACAAAATACATTTGCTGTTATCACGTACCAAAGCGGCGGATGAGGTATCGCGCACCGTTTCTTTTTGTTTGGCTTTAAAGCGGATTTCCGTAATACCCATTTCTTGGGCTAAACTTTGGAGTTTGCAGTGGCCCGACTTGGAACAGACGGTGCAGTTGTGATTGCCGGAGGCCAACAGCAGTTCCAAATTGATGCGGCGCAAGCGGCGGATTTCGTCCGTATTAATGCGCACGTTCATCCCGGCACGCGGAGCCACGCAACAAGACGCCACGACACCCATGCCATCCACTTCCACCAGGCACAAACGGCAAGCGCCGTAAATTTCCAGTTCCGGCTGGTAGCAGAACGTAGTAATGTTAAAACCGGCTTTACGGATGAGTTCCAATAAGTTCCGCTCGCCTTCAATGGCTACTTTTTTCCCTTCAATAATTACAAAGTTTTCGTTTTCCATAACCCTTCCCTTACGCGCCGATTTTCACCGCGCCGAATTTACAAGTAGATTTGCAGCTACCGCATTTAATGCATTTTTTCGGATCAATTACATGCGGCTTACCGACGGCGCCCGTAATGGCTTGCACCGGGCAGGCCCGTTTGCACATCCCGCAGCCTTTGCATTTAGCGGGGTCAATTTCGTACTTGGCAAGTGCTTTACACACACCGGCCGGGCAGCGTTTTTCAACGACGTGGGCCAAGTATTCATCCTTAAAATACTTCAAGGTAGAAAGCACCGGATTGGGGGCCGTTTTCCCTAACGCGCAGAGTGAAGACTTCTGCACCGCTTTGGCTAAATCTTCCAGCGTTTCTAACGTTTTCATCGTTCCGCGGCCTTCGCAAATGTCCGTCAAAAGCGAGAGCATTTGGTCCGTTCCTTCACGGCACGGGACGCATTTACCGCACGATTCGCGCTTGGTAAATTCCAAGAAGAAGCGGGCTACGTTTACCATACAGGTTTTTTCGTTCATCACAACGAGTCCGCCCGAACCAACCATCGCACCGGCCGATTTGAGCGAATCAAAATCCAACGGTACATCAAAGTGTTCTTTGGTTAAACACCCGCCCGAAGGCCCGCCGATTTGCGCGGCTTTGAAAGCTTCCGGATTAACCGTACCGTCGCTATTGGTTGTACCGCCGGCGACGTCGTTAATTACCTGGCGCAGCGTCGTACCCATGGGGACTTCCACCAAACCGGTGTTGGCGATATGCCCCGTTACGGCAAACGTCTTGGTGCCGGGGCTCGTGGCCGGGCCGATTTTGGCAAAATTTTCGGGGCCCATTTCAAAAATCTTGGCTACCGTAGCCAACGTTTCCACGTTGTTAATAACGGTCGGTTTACCGAACAACCCGCTGTGAGCCGGGAACGGCGGTTTGACTTTAGGCATACCGTCCACGGAAGCAATTAAAGCGGTTTCTTCACCGCATACAGATGCACCGGCCCCTTCCATGACGTTAATTTTGAAGTTCTTGCCGGAGCCGAAAACGTTCTCACCCAAAATACCCAACGCTTCCGCTTCTTCAATGGCTTTGCGGATACGTTTGATAGCCAGCGGGTATTCCATACGTACGTAAATGTACCCTTCATCAGCCCCGATAGCATGCGCGGCAATCATCATCCCTTCCAACACCGCGTTGGGGTTGCCCTCCATGACCGAGCGGTCCATAAACGCACCCGGGTCGCCTTCGTCGGCGTTGCAGATAACGTATTTTTTACCTTCCGGCTCAATGCGGGCAAATTCCCATTTTTTACCGGTGGGGAATCCGCCGCCGCCGCGGCCGCGCAGGCCGGATTTAATCATTTCTTTGCAGACTTGCTCGGGCGTCATTTCCAAATAAATCCGTTTGGCTTGGGCATAACCGCCGTGAGCGATATATTCGTTGATATCTTCCGGATTGATGCGTCCGCAATCGGCCAATAAGATACGCTGTTGTTTGGCGTAGAACGGAATATCCGCCACCGTTTTGGACTTTTGATTGTTAGCCGGGTTATGATACAACAAGCGGTCAATCACTTCGCCTTTGAGCAACGTTTTTTCAATAATTTCCGGCACGTCGGCTACTTTTACTTTTGTGTAGAAAATATCGCCCACGCTCACCAGCGGCCCTTGCGCACAGAACCCGCGGCAACCGCTCAAACTTAAATAGTTTTCCCGGCAGCCTTTGGTAACTTCTACACTGCAAGGCAAGTTGCGTTTTTCCATTTCCGTTTGGAACGCTTTGTACACATCCAGCGAACCGCCGGCAATACAACCGGTCCCACCGCAAATAACAATGCGGTGTTTGATATTTTTGTAGGCATCATTAAAATCTTTGGCAATTTTAGCAATATCTTTTGTCGCCATATTACTTGGCCTCCGCTTTGATAACTTCGTCTAGTAATTCTTCGGCCTTGGCCGGGGTTACCTGGCCGTGGACCACGTCGTCCACTACCATCACAGGCGCCAGCCCGCACGCACCCAAACAAGAAACACATTCCAGCGTAAAGAGCAAATCTTCGGTGGTTTCTTGTCCGTCTTTAAGTTTAAGTTTCTTTTTGACAGCGTCAATAATTCCCGCCGAACCTTTCACGTGGCACGCCGTACCGTTGCACACCCGAATGATGTGTTTGCCTTTGGGCGTAATAGCAAAGTGAGCAAAAAACGTCGCCACGCCGAATACTTTGGCGGGCGAAATGTTGAGTTCGTTAGCGATATAGCGCATCACATCTTCCGGTAAGAAATGATACGCGTCCTGCACTTTTTGCAGGATGGGAATTAATTTTGCGCTGTCGTAATTATTGTCTTTCAAAATTTGCGCAGCGGGTTTGAATCTGTCTGACATAAGTTCTCCTGTAGAATTTAATACGGCTAAAACGACGCGCGTACGTTCCAAAAAACCCGTACGCACTTGCATAATCCATCTGTATATATTATATCTTTTTCCCGGAAAATCCGTCAAACGGGCCGAATGCGCCAGTAAGCTACAAAATAATCGCTAGTGCAATAAAATAACCGACCATTAATACAAGCCCCGTCGGGACGGCCACAGCGGCCCATTCGCGGCTTTTAATGCCCAGTTTCTCGGCCGCCACGATGTTAGGCAGATTACCCTGCACCAGCATACTACCAAACGCCGCCAGCCCGATGACCATGTACACTAAATCCGTGTGCGAAATAGTGGGTACGATTTCAATGGCGGCCAACGTGGCGTTATCAATAATGACCGAAACCGCATTGGCTAAAAAGAGGATTTTCCCACCCAGATATGGAACCGTCCGTTGTGCCAACGGCCTAAGCCCCGTACTAATCAAGTGCAATGCCGCTACGAACAAATAGATATGCCACGTACGGCGCAACACCACACTGTACGTTTCTTTATCCTCGCGTATGGACATGGTAATCCCGGCCCCGGCGTGGCGCGCACAATACCCCGCCGCCACAGACAGCAACACCACAGCCGGCGTAATCCACCCAATAAAATGACGCAGTAGAAAGAAGAAATCCGCCCGGTGCGGCGGCACCGAAAGTGCCCGGTAAATCACCGAGCCCATCGGCTCGGCCAGTGGCGTAAGCACCGCGCCTAACCCGATAGCATAACACGCAAACACTGTAATACGCACCATCACCGGATGTTCCAGCTTGACAACCTGCAACACCTCCGCCAGTAGAAGTGCCGCCACAGTCACGCTAAAAAGCGACGAAGTCATCCCCAGCACAAAAATCAGCGCGGCAAAGCTGTACTGCGGCTCCAGCGAGCGAAACAACATAAACA
>JAKSPG010000091.1 GCA_024405075.1 Elusimicrobiaceae bacterium
ATTGACGAACTGCACACCATCATCGGTGCCGGTGCGGCAGAGGGGTCCATTGACGCTTCCAACATGCTCAAGCCCGCCTTGGCCCGCGGCGAGGTGCAGTGCATCGGGGCCACTACCTTTGATGAATACCGCAAATATGTGGAAAGTGATACAGCCCTGGAGCGCCGCTTCCAGCCCGTGGTGGTAGATCCGCCGGACGTGGAAGAAACCGTCACTATTTTAATGGGCGTACGCAGTAAGTACGAACAGCACCACAAGGTTACGTATACCGACGGAGCCGTGCGCGCTGCCGCTACGATTGCCGATCGGTATATTACCGACCGCGCTTTACCCGACAAAGCCCTGGATCTGTTTGACGAAGCAGGCGCGCGCGCACGGCTCAAAAATGCCATGCTCCCGCCTGAAATCAAACAAAAACAGGCCGAGTATAACCAGGCCGTGTTGGAAAAAGAGGAAGCATTATCCAATAAAGAATTTGAAAAAGCCGCCGCCGCCAAGGATACCGAGGACCGCTTAAAATCTTACATTGACCACCTCAAACAAAAATGGCAAGAGGAACACAGCAAAAATGTTTCCGAAGTGACGGAAGAAGACATTGCGTTGGTGGCCTCCAAATGGACGGGTATTCCCGTTACGCGCATGACGCAAAGCGAAACGGAAAAAATCTTGCACATGGAAGAAAAACTGCACGAGCGCATCATCGGGCAAGATGATGCGGTGCGGGTTGTTTCACAGGCCATTCGCCGCAACCGCACCGGGCTGGGCAATCCGCACCGGCCGATCGGCGGGTTCTTGTTTTTGGGGCCTACCGGGGTAGGTAAAACGGAACTAGCCAAAAGTTTAGCTACGTTTTTATTCGGCGATGAGGAAGCCATGATCCGGCTGGATATGTCGGAGTACATGGAAAAATTTGCCGTTTCGCGCTTAATCGGCGCGCCGCCCGGCTATGTAGGTTACGAGGAAGGCGGCCAGCTGACCGAGGCCGTGCGCCGTCGCCCATACAGTGTAGTCGTGCTGGACGAACTGGAAAAAGCCCACCCGGAAATTTACAACATTTTGTTGCAAGTGTTGGATGAGGGGGCACTGTCGGACAATTTAGGCCACAAGGTTAGTTTCAAAAACTGCGTGATTATCATGACGTCCAACGTCGGTGCGCGCGAAATTACTAACAAGGGCAGCCAGCTTGGTTTTGCTGCCAAACAAAGCGAAGAAGAAGAGTACCAGGATATGCGCCAAAACGTTATGGAGGAAGTCAAAAAGACGTTCAACCCGGACTTTATCAACCGCATTGACGAGATTGTGGTATTTCACGCGCTGTCCAAAGAAAATATCGGTGCCATTTTAGACTTGGGCTTGCGCGGCGTAAACGCTAAATTAGCCGAAAAGGAACTTTCCTTGCAATTAACGGACGAAGCCAAAGAATTTTTGGTGGAAAAAGGGTTTGACGCTAAATTCGGCGCACGGCCGCTATTGCGCACGTTGCAGCGCGAGTTGGAAGACCCGCTGGCGGAACATATTTTAGTAAATCAATATCCCGCTGGCACTCAAATTATTGTAAACTTTGACAAAGAGGCCGGCAAACTGACCTTTGCGGGCGTGCAAGCAAAAGTGCCGCAAACGGCACATGTTTAATCGGATTGGAGGAACATATGGACGCAAACAAACAAAAAGCTTTAGACCTTGCCTTGGGACAAATTGAAAAAGCCTTCGGTAAAGAAGCCATTTGCAAACTGGGCAGCGGCTCGGTGCAAAAGGTGGAAGCTATCCCCACGGGGGCTTTGTCGTTAGATTTAGCGCTGGGCGTGGGGGGGCTACCCCGCGGGCGCGTGATTGAAATTTATGGGCCGGAAGCCGGTGGTAAGACGACGCTTTCCTTGCACGTAGCCGCGCAAACGCAAAAAATGGGCGGTACGGTGGCTTTCATTGATGCCGAGCACGCACTGGACCCGGTATACGCCGCTAATTTAGGTGTAAATGTGGACGAATTATTAGTGTCGCAACCTGATTCCGGCGAACAAGCGTTGGAAATTGCCGAAAAGTTGGTGCGCTCGGGCGCGATTGATTTAATCGTGGTGGATTCCGTGGCCGCGCTTGTGCCGCAAGCGGAAATTGAGGGCGAAATGGGCGATGCGCACGTCGGCTTGCAAGCGCGTTTAATGAGCCAGGCGCTTCGCAAACTTACCAGTCTACTTAACAAAACCAAAACGAGCATTATTTTCATTAACCAACTGCGCCAAAAAATCGGTGTGATGTTTGGCAACCCGGAAACGACCCCCGGCGGGCTCGCGCTTAAATTTTACGCGTCTGTGCGTATTGACGTGCGCCGCATTGAAAATTTAAGAAAAGGCGACGAAGTAATCGGCACGCGCGTGCGTGCCAAAGTGACCAAAAACAAAGTAGCACCGCCCTACCGCCAAGCCGAATTTACGATGATTTTAGGTCAAGGTATTTCGCGCGAAGCGTGCATTATTGACAAAGGCGTGGAAGCCGGAATTATTGAAAAAAGCGGCAGCTGGTTCTTGTACGGGGATGAAAAACTCGGGCAAGGAGCCGACAATGCTCGTCAGTATTTAAAAGATAACCCGGAATTGGCGGCCGAAATTGAAGATAAGTTGTATGTAAAGTATTTGGGCCACCACTACGACGGTAAACCCGCCGGCGAAGAAAAAAGCGGTGAAAAGAAAACCAAAAAATAAACGGCCTTGGTATAAATTAAAAAGTACGCTCTCTCTTTTCGTCATCCCGCAAGGTTGTTATGCGGGATATAAAAGAGAGAGCGGATTGTTTTTATTGAATGAGATAACGTTTGCCTAATGTAGTAGAACCTGTTTCCGGGCCAAAAGTTTTGCATACTTGAATTCCCTTTAAATTATTTGTTGCAGCAAAACAATATGTTTGATTTTGTAATTCCGCTAATGATTCCGCTGCCGGAGCGCCATAATAGCGAATAACCGAAATTTGGGAATCGTTGTGAGTGGCTTCTACTTTGTTGTATTGATCTCCAGAGGAGTCCGTACCCACATAGCACGTCCAACCTTCGGGGCAGGTAAAGTCTACGCCTAATTCATCTACGGTTTGGGCATACGTGCCGTTTGCTAAAAAATATACTTGTTGGGCATCGGCTACGGCCCGGATAAACGGCAAAACTTGCATCACGCGGCTTTTCATGACAGTTTTTTGGTATTGCGGCAACGCTATGGCGGCCAAAATGCCGATAATTAACACGACCCCCCATAAATCAATAACGTTTAAATCCCGTTTGCCTTTCCAGTAAAGAAAAAAAAAAAAAAAAATTTCCCACCACCATTATCGTTTTTTTTTTTTGATGTGTCAAGCAAAATTTGCCTGCCTGGCTCTTTTAAGTCGTGTATGAACGGCCCAAACACCGCCGCAGTAAGTAGTAACGGCCCACAAAAAAGAAAAAAGAGAGGGGAATTTGCAAGAGTAGATAAAAAGGTATAATACCTCTATGGATCGGGTTTTATTAGAAGATTTTGCTAATCACTTAAGCTTTGAGCGGCAACTTGCGCGCAACACGGTGGCGGCGTACACGTCGGACACAGAACACTTTTTGGAGTATTGCGACGCGAACGAAATTTCCCCGCAGCAAGTGCAACCTGCTTTCTTGGACCAATACAACTACCAGCTTAAAAATGTGGAAGGTTTATCGTCCACTAGTGTATTTCGCAAAATGGAAGCGGTGAAAAGTTTCTATAAATTTTTACTCATTGAGCAACGTATTGAGCAAGACCCGACCCGGTTTTTAAAATCACCCAAACTGGCGCAAAAAATTCCGGTGCAACTTTCGCGCGCGGACATGGATAAATTGCTCTCTTTTCCGGCGGAAAAATTTGACGAAGTACGCACGGTAACGGTGGTGGAACTCCTATATGCGGCAGGGCTTCGCGTGAGCGAACTGCTTTCTTTGCGGCTTGAAAATATCAACCTGGAGGAAGGTTGGGTGCTCGCACTGGGTAAAGGTGGCAAACAGCGTTTTGTGCCCATCCACCCGGCGTGTGTGAAACGCTTGCAAGCGTATTTGGCGTTGCGTGCGGTGCATTTTGCGGGGAAGGAAGTGGATTCGGAAGTATTTTTAAATAACCGCGGCAAGAAATTAAGCCGCGTTACAGTATGGAAAGATTTGGCCGCCCTGGGGCGCAAGGCGAATATCTCACAACCCTTGCACCCGCATTTATTTCGCCACACGTTTGCCTCGCATCTACTGCAAGGCGGGGCAGACCTGCGCAGTCTGCAGGAAATGCTGGGACACGCCAATTTGACGACTACGCAGATTTACACGCATTTAGACGTAACCGACCTTAAGAATAAACATAAGAAGTATCACCCGCGGGGGTAATTATAAACTACCTGAATAACAACGCGCATTTGTGTTGCTGGAATAGGGGATTTTATTCCGGGTGGCATCCTGGCACAACCAATCGTATTGATTTTTGGGATCCGAATAGGTACAGCAAATAAGGTTCTTTCCGGAATGATATCTTTGTAATACAACTTTGGGCGTATTGTATAATTTGCAGTCGGTTCGGGGGTATCCGTTACTCCCGTTCGCAGCCGCGAATTGACATTCCCAACTCTCTGTTTTAAATTCTGTTCCGTCTTCATTTAAGGGGTATTCAATATCCAATAAATCGGCGCGCTCGGCATATACACCGTTGGCTAAAAAATATACATTCTGCGCATCCACAATGGCTTTGCTGGCCGTTACTAATTGTGTAAACCGTGCTTTTTCCACGGCCTTTTGGTATTGCGGGAGCGCCACCGCCGCCAGTACGCCGATGATGAGAACGACAACTAATAATTCAATGAGAGTAAAGCCCTGCTTGTTTGTTTGCATAGGAATCTCCTAAAGATAAAAACTACCTACATTATCGTTTTTTTTTTTGATGTGTCAAGCAAAATTTGCCGGCCTGCCAAAATTACGATGCGGTTTAGAGAGCCAAAACGGCACTATAAACGCCAAAAATACTGTGTAAAATGTTAAAATATAACAAATATGAGTACCGATAATTTTCCGCAAATTGACAAAAAACAACAAGCCCGCTGGGAAGAAGCCCGCCTTTTTGCCAGCCCCAAAATGCCCTCCGGCAAGAAATTTTATTGTTTGGATATGTTCCCGTATCCGTCGGGTGCGGGGTTGCACGTTGGTCACCCGGAAGGGTATACCGCTTCCGATATTTTGACCCGCTATAAACGCATGAACGGCTACGACGTTCTCCACCCCATGGGCTGGGACGCGTTTGGCTTGCCTGCGGAAAATTACGCCATTGCTACCGGGGTGCACCCGCGCGTTACCACGCAAAAAAATATTGATAATTTCCGTCGTCAAATTAAATCTATCGGCCTGGCCTACGATTGGGACCGCGAAGTGGACACTACTGACCCGAACTACTATAAATGGACCCAATGGATATTTTTACAACTGTTCAAAAAAGGACTCGCCTACGAATCTACCGTCCCAATAAATTGGTGCCCGTCTTGTAAAACAGGGCTTGCTAACGAGGAAGTATTTAACGGAAAATGCGAGCGTTGCGGACACGAAATAGAACGTCGTGCCTTGCGCCAATGGATCTTAAAAATTACCGATTATGCCGAACAACTGCTGGAAGGTTTAGATGAGTTGGACTGGCCGGAAAGCACGCTGACTATGCAGAAAAATTGGATTGGCAAATCTAACGGGGCTAATGTGCTTTTTAAACTGGACGGACACGACGATACGTTAACCGTCTAC
>JAKSPG010000092.1 GCA_024405075.1 Elusimicrobiaceae bacterium
TTTGTTCAGACGGAAGAAATACCGCTTCGTTTCGGTTGCACCTGTACCTCGCGTTCCAGCAGTTTTTGCAAGAATGTGGCAGAGGCTTTCTGGTCCGTGTTGCCGATTTCCATATAGTGCACCGTTTGACCGGGCCGTATTGGCGGGAGTTGGCCTTCTACTACGATGGCCTTTTGGGCGGTGCGACGGGCGAAATCATTATCCGCAAAAGCTTCTTCTTGCGTGGGACGCGGCCCGGCTTGTTTTGCTTTAGCACACAGTGCGTCTTGCATCTTTTGTGAGTTGGCCAACCATTCTGCCGGGACCTTTTTCCTCTCCAAAAAATCAATCAGTCCATTTGGGTCTTGCGGTACGAGTAAAATATTTACATCGGCTTGCAGTGCTTGCCAGGCAGCTTGTTTTTCATTCCCGATTGCTTTCATCAGCAAGGCGTCCGTTAGCACACAACCGTGATAGTGCAAGGTGTTTCGTAACAGTTCCCGAGCGATTTGTTGGGATAACGAGGCCGGATTTTTATCATCCAGTTGTGGAATAAATAAATGCCCCAGCATCACGCTGTCTGCCAAAGGCAGCAACGTTTGAAACGGAACAAGCTCACGGGCCAAAAGTTGTTCTTGCGTGCGTTGTAAAACGGGGAGCGCGACGTGTGAATCGGTGGAAGTATCACCGTGACCGGGGAAGTGCTTAAGGCTACTAAGCGCACCCGCGTGTGCAAGGCCCTGTAAAAACGCGCGGCCCAGGCGGATTACTTGTTGCGGATTTTCCCCAAATGAGCGCGTATTAACAATGGGATTAAGCGGGTTGTTAGCCAGGTCCAGCACCGGGGCAAATATCCAATCCACGCCCAAACTGCGTGCTTGTCGGGCCGTTAAAACGCCTTTTTCAAAAGCTAATTTTTCGTCGTTCGCCGCGCCTAGGGCCATGTTGGAAGGCAGTAGCGGTGCATCGGGTAACCAGCGGCCCAAGCCGTCTTCATAATCGGCCGAAATGAGCAGGTGTTCCAGCGGCGAAGCGGCACGCACGGCTTTGGTAAAATCAGCCACGTCTTGGCGGGTTCCTCCGTATAAACAAAATCCGCCTACGCCGCGTTTAGCCAAGGCCAACGCTTCTTGCAGCGGTGTTTTGTTAAACCAAAAACCGGGGTGTACGAGCCGTGCTGTGTTCATAAAGTAATCTTCCCTAAAATAGATGCTTCTTGGGCGCCGGTAGCTTGCGGACAATGGTTGATTTTCCGATTGAGGGCCAGCCATGCAAACAGCGCAAAAGCCGCGCTTTCTTTGGCGTGCGGGTCAATGCCGTAGGCAAGCGAAGTTGTTATTTTGACGTGCGGTAAAAGTTCCTGCAGGAAACGAAGTAACGTTTTGTTATAACATCCGCCACCGGAAACAACCACTTCTTTTTGTGCCGTGCGCGGTACAAAGCGGGTGATTTGGTCCGCTACGGCCGCCGCGGTGAAATACGTAAGCGTGGCTAGCAAATCCGCCGTGCGCGCTTGGGTAAGCGGCGCAAAATAGCGGCGCAAATACGTTTCGCCAAATTCGTTTTTATCTAAACTCTTTGGAGGGTGCTGACGGAAAAACTTTTGCTCTAATAACTGCTTGACACGGGCCTTATCGGGCGTGCCTTTGGCGGCGACTGCGCCGTTTGTATCAAACGACTTGTGCAGTAATTTTTGAGCGCACAAATCAATAAGCGTGTTACCCGGCCCGGCGTCAAAACCAAGCAGAGATTGCCCTTTGCCGACGAGTGAAAAGTTGGCAATGCCGCCAATGTTAAGTAAAATTTTAGGGTCGCCTTTCCCCCAAATATACGAATCAAAAAAAGGCATAAGCGGTGCTCCTTCACCGCCCAGCGCTATGTCTTTGGCGCGAAAATCGCTCACGACCGGTACCCCCAGTTGCGCAGCCATAAAAGACGGCTCGCCCACTTGCAAGGTGTGCGGAACTTGGGCGTGCGGCGCGTGCAAAACGGTTTGCCCGTGCGAGCCGATTACGCACAGGTCCGATTTTTTCAGTCGGAAATCTTTCAAAAACCGCTGCACTGTTTTGGCATACAAAGCCCCTAATTCATAATGAAGTGCGCTGAGTTGCGCGGCGTTACTTTGGTAGGCACGCAATAGTTTTTGTTGTAGTGGTTTAGGGTATGGATAGTTCTTAAAATGTTTTCTTTTAAACGGGTGAATCTGTGCGGCGCTGATGGTCAACCCGTCGGCGCTGGTGCCGCTCATGAGTCCTAAAGCCAGTTTAGTCATGCAGGGCCTCTGCCAAAAAACCGTTGGCTTTTTTAAGTTGATTTTCAGCGATGCGGCGGGATATTTTTTTCTTCCCCATAACGACAGCTGTTTTGACGTGCCCGCCGGAATTTTTTAACAGCCGCGTAGCGGTTTTTTCGTCCGTACGGGCAATGAGACAAATGAGTTTTACGGCGCGTGCGACTAGTTTTTTATTCGTAGGTTGCACGTCCACCATAAGGTTGCCATATGTTTTGCCACACAACGCCATAGCTCCGGTAGTAATAGCGTTTAAGGCCATTTTGGTAGCAGTACCGGCTTTTAAGCGGGTAGAACCGCTTAATGCTTCGGCCCCGGTTTGTAAACAAATATGAATTTGTGTGTGAGACGTATCCGCGGCCGGATTGCACGACACAAGCACGGTATGCGCTCCTAATTTTTTGGCTTGTTTGAGGGCACCCAGCACATAGGGGGTGCGCCCACTGGCGGTTAAACCAATTACTAAATCGTCAGGGTGGGCCTTTGTGGCAATTTTCCGGGCACCTTGTTTCTCGTTATCTTCAGCTCCTTCCTGCGAGCGGAAAACGGCTTTTTTGCCACCGGCCATCAGTGCTATAATTTCACTTGGGCGCGTGCCGAAGGTGGGAACGCACTCCGCGGCTTCCAACACGCCTAACCGTCCGCTGGTTCCGGCACCAATAAAAATAATTTTATGTTTAGTTTGGTACGTCTTGGCTGCTTGCACGATTGCTGCGGCAATTTGCCGGTGCGCTTTTTGAACGGCGCGCGCGGCTACAAAATTCTCCGCACTAAAGGCTCGGGCCAATTGCAGTGGGGTCATTTTGTCTAACTGTTTGGTGCGCGGATTAATTTGTTCCGTCGGCAAGCAAAGTTTCATGCCCGGTTACTCCGTTTTAGTTTGGTTGAAGCGTTTTTCGGCTTCTTCCAGCGATTTAATTTTGAAACATAACGGCACGACGGCGAAAGACAGCAAACTGATACATGCCGTTACCCAGAAAAACTGCGTGTATCCTAACGCTACCTGCATTTTGCCGGACAACATAGACGGTACCATCATCCCAAGTGCCATAATCCCGGTGGAAATAGCGTAGTGGGACGTTTTATATTTCCCTTGCGAAACATACATGATAAACACCGTTAGTGCCATCATAGCTAACCCGTAGCCAAAATTTTCCAAGGTAATGAGCGTTGCCACGATAGCGAGCCCCGGCTTGACCGTGGCTAAATACACATAAAAGAAATTCGGCAATACAAGCGCACACGCAAACGGCCAGATACATTTTTTGAAACTAAATTTGCTTAACAACCATCCGCCTAATAAGTTGCCGGCGATAATGCCGCCCAACCCCAGCGTACCTTTAATCAGCCCGAAACTTTGCTTGCTCATAGCGAGTCCTCCGTCCTCAAGCGGGTTGAGTAGGAACAGCGGAACCATTTTTTCCAATAATGCTTCACCGAAACGGTAGAGCAAAATAAAGAGCAAAATATAGAGGATATTTTTTTGCGTAAAGTATGAAGCAAAAGCATCTTTAAAAGCCACTGCTTGCGAATCGGCCGCCGGACCGTCTTGTTGCGGACGGGGCAGCACAAGTGCGTGGAAGGACGCAAAAAGTAAAAACAACAACCCAAGCCCACCAAACAGCATAACCCAGTTATACGGTTTAGCCATGTATCCGCGTTCAGCCAACGCCCCGGTAAGGGAAATGAGAAGTCCGCTTCCTAAAATCATAGCTACGCGGTAGAAGAAAGTTCGCACACCTACAAAAAGCGACTGGTCTTTGGGGGTAAGCGCAAGCAGGTAATAACCGTCGGTCGCGATATCCAACGTGGCGGAAGCAAACGCGCCGATAAAAAACCCTAGTAAGGTCAGTTGGAAAACGGTATGTACTTGGGTAAAGGCCGAAGCGGCCACCGTGCCCGCAATAGCCAAAAATAAAGCGGATAAAACCGTTTGGGCCGCGAGCAACCACCGCCGTTTGGTAGAGCGGGCATCAACCAGCGGACTCCAAAACATTTTTAGTACCCACGGCAGATACAACCACCCGGTCCAATAGGTGATTTGATCGTTAGGCAGGCCTAAATCTTGGTATAACAAAACGGACACTACATTGATGATAATGTAGGGGAAGCCCTCGGCTATGTACAATGTGGGGATAAAAGCCCACGGGGTAATTGTTTTTGTTTTCATAAATTTATTTAAACGCGTATTTCCCGGCCAACAAATTGGCTAACGGGCGGGTATTTTCGTTCTTTTCAAAAAGCATTTTGATAATGGCGGTAAGCGGTACGGCCAGTAAGGCGCCCATCACGCCCCACACCAACGCCCAAAAAATTAAGCAGGCGAGTACGACGATAGGGTCCAAATCCATGCCTTTGCCCAGCCATTTTGTTTCCAAAATGTTACCTATCACAAAGTGGGTGGCCGTTAGCAGTACCAGCACCAGTAGCAATCGCCAATTAAACCCGTATTGCAGGAATAATACCGGCAGTGGCAACACGGTGGAAATAAACGGCCCGACGTTGGGGATAAAATTAAGTACAAAAGTCAGCACGGCCAGCATGGAGGCCAGTTCCGTATGGATAGAGGCCAGTATCACCCAGGTACAAAAAGCAGCCAGCAACGATACAAAAATTTTAATCAGTAAATAAAACGAAATTTGCTTTTGGATATTGCCCACCAGCGAGGGTTTTTCCTCGGCGGCTTTACCCATACAAATAAAGATAACAAATAGTGTAATCAGCATGAGGTTGGTAAGGCCGGACATCAACATCCCACCCAAGCTTTTGACAAAATTAAAAATAGGTAATTTGGCGGCGGTTTCCACCATAAATTGTGCATTTACGTTTACGCCGTGTTTGTGGGCGTGGTTGAGTAGCCAATCTAACGTATCGTTTAGGCGGTCGGCATAAATATCGGCCCCAGCGACAAAACTTTCAATAGAGTTAGCAATAAACAAAACCGACGCGCCAATCAACATCAACAACGCCACAAAGCTGATTACCAGCCCCAGGCCGTACGGTACGCGGTATTTGCGTCGCATTTTTTCGGCCAGGGTACTGGCCACCATGGAAATAAATAATGCAATCACAAAGGGCATTAAAATAGCTTTTGTGTAAACGAGCACGGCCGTAGCGGCTGTGCCGGCTAAAATCATCAGACAAATGTTGTTAATAGGGGCTAATTTTTCAGAAGTAGAATTGACTAGCATGGGCTTCTCCTACCGTTAGTATAGCATATTAACCATTTTGGGGTTGGGAATTATTTTTGTGGGGTCGTTTGACGAAAGAGCTTGCCTTTGTTTTTGTCCTCGCCGGACGGGCAGAAGGGCAGGGATAACCCCTGCCCTTCCATCAATAGGATATGTATGCTGATCCGGCGTCAAGGGGCGTCCGCTATCCGTCCCGGCGCGGAAGATCCGCTGCCGTGACCATATGCTCCGCGTAT
>JAKSPG010000093.1 GCA_024405075.1 Elusimicrobiaceae bacterium
TAGCCTTCCAGCTTTTTGGCTACCAGCAACGCATCGTTTTTCGTGCCGTCAGTCACCAAGGTGAACAGTTGGTCCCCGGTGGAAGGATTGCGGCGCGAGATAATATCCCAGTTATGAATCATTTGTCCTCTACAATAGCAATGCCGCTGCTTGCCCCGATACGGGTAGCTCCGGCGGCGGTCATGGCCTGGGCATCGGCGCGGGAACGTACTCCGCCCGAAGCTTTTACTTGCATGTTGGGCGCAATGGATTTGCGCATTAGGGCCACATCGGCCGCGGTGGCACCGCCGCCGACAAATCCGGTAGAAGTTTTTACAAAATCAGCTTGTGCCTGGGTGCAGATTTTGCACGCTTTGACTTTTTCTTCATCGGTTAATTGGGATGTTTCTAAAATTACTTTGAGCGTACGACCGGGGCAAGCTTGGCGAACGGCCTCAATATCTTGCCGAACGGTATCGTACTCACTGTTTTTCAGTGCGCCGATGTTAAGCACCATGTCAATTTCATCCGCGCCGTTTTTAACAGCGTCAGCCGTTTCGTATGCTTTGACCGCAGTAGTATTGGCCCCCAACGGGAAACCGATTACCGTGCACACTTTTACGCCGGACCCTTGCAACAGTTCTTTGGCGTAGGACACCCAAAACGGATTGACGCACACGCTGCAAAAACCGTACTGGCGTGCTTCTTGGCACAGGCGGTGTATGTCCGGCCGGGTGGCGGCAGACTTTAGCAAAGTATGGTCAATCAGTTTGGCTAAATTCATAAAAATCCTGTTAGTTAAAATTGATAATGCGGGCGAATTTTTCCGCAATGAGCGATTGCCCGCCCACAAGCGCCCCGTCCACATCGGGCTGGGCCATAATTTCGTCCACGTTGGAATCTTTCACACTGCCGCCGTACAAAATGCGGGTGGCCTGTGCAAATTTTTGCGAATACGTTTTAGCCAAATACGCGCGGATAGCGGCGTGGACTTCTTGGGCTTGCTGGGGCGTAGCGGTTTTGCCGGTGCCGATAGCCCATACCGGTTCGTAAGCAATGATAATGCCGTTTAGTTGTTCTTCGGTGAAATTGGCTAGGCCGTTTTTAAGTTGGCCTTCAATAACCGCCATGGTTTTATTGGCTTCGCGTTCTTGCAATGTTTCGCCGACGCAGAAAATTACTTTAAGCCCGTGGCGCATCGCAGCGGCTACTTTTTTATTTAAAATTTCGTCGGTGTCTCCAAACACGCTTCTGCGTTCGCTGTGCCCGATGAGTGTCAGTGTGGCGCCGGCATCTTTGGCTTGCACGGGAGAAATGGCGGAAGTGAACGCGCCTTTATCTTCCCAGTGTACGTCTTGCGCGGCAACTTGGATAGGGGTATCTTTGGTTAAGCGGGTAATGATATGTAGCGAAGTGTACGACGGAGCAACAATAATCTCCGCGTTGTTTTTATTTTCGGCTTTGGCTAACGCGCTGACTAAAGCGGCGGCCTCGGCGATGGTATTGTGCATTTTCCAGTTTCCGGCAATGATGGGTGTTCTGTTGGTCATAGTAAAATCCTCGTGCTATAAAATATAAAACGACATCCGCCGCCAACAAGCGTGCGGGAATCCTTCTATTAAATACTATCAAAATGAGAGCAAAATGAAAAGGATATTTTGCGTTAGACCACAGGCGCGGAAATTTTTTGCTATAATAAACATAACATCGGAGCAGTTTTCGGTGGGACAATTTCTTATTTTTGGGCCTGCGGTTTTGGCCGCAGCGAGTCCATAAGATTCGATCAGTTCCAAAAATAACAGATTAGGTATGAGTAAGGTCTGCAGCCCTACTTATGCCGAGCGTCCGTTGATTATTCAACGGGCCACGGCTGTTATTTTTGGGTTTCACTGATCGGGCTCAAGTTAACGGCCGTTTTTGCTAACGGCCCGGGAGTACTCAGTGGAAGAATCGGAAATATATTGTGCCGTCGGCCCTAGCGAGCGGAAAAAGACGAAACAAACCCTGGTGCAGTTAGCAAAGTTAGAAAAGCAACTTGTTTCCTTATTGCGGGCGGTGGAACAATTTAACAAAGCGTGCCCGTGGGCGAAGCTGCCGCCCGAGGCGTCCGCGCATTTGCGGCGCGTGCAAAACTACCTTAAAAAGCTATTTTGTAAATTACACTGTTGACTTTTCTTTTATAAAAACACCCCCCGGTTATGCCGGGGGGTGTTTTTAACCTAGCGAGAAATTAATGAGACCACACAAAAGTATAACGGTATAAGGCCCTGAGTTCTTCTTTTTCATCAAAGGCCGCTATTTTGGCCATTGCTTGGTTGAAGAAGAAATGTTGGTCCATGGTGGTCACTTTTCTTTCCGGGTATAACGAAAAGGCCAGGGTAGATACATTCCACCCTTCCGGTTTTTCGCTTGCACAAATGCTTACGGCGTAAATTTCGTGGTGTTTTTTATCCCCGTAAACGTACCGTAACTCGCAATTGTTTTCGTTTTGCCCACTAGTGACGAAAGGATCGCGCCCCGCAAACTGCTTGAGCAGTTCCTTTACTTCCTGCTGGGAAAGATTTTTGTCCCCTTGCCAAAGCTGTTCTTCGGCCTGGAGTGCGGCGTTTATCTTGTCGCGTTCTTCGCAGCAAGATTCTTCCGTTTGGTGCTCAGGATTGGTTTCCTGTTTTTTTAAAGTTAAGCCTTTGGGGGCATGGTCAAACCAGTGCTCATTCCAATCAATAACACGTGCCGCTAAGGCGTCCATAGTTTCTTGGGCGTGCTTTTCTTCTACCTGATAAAGTTGGACTTTCCCGGTCGTTTCGTTTTCCACGTAGTATTCGTAATATCCGTGGCGAGGGGTATTCCACGGCATGACGAAAGTTCCTTGTATGTCTGAGCCGGTGTGGTGCAGTGCTGTTTCATATCCTGCCCCGCGTACGGTCGGCACGAGGGAAAAAGTATAATAAAACCGTACCTTTTTATCTAAATCCAACCAAGCGACGGCCTTGACTAATTTCACCAGCAACTTATCTTGGTTCTGCGGGTTTGCGTAAATGGCCTCTACATATACGGCTGTATTGCTGTATTGTTCCGGGAATCTTGCCCCGGCAAAATCTTCTACAGCGGCTTCGGCATTGCCGTTGTGGGCTTGCAGTAACTCTTCCCACGCCGTTTTTGCTTTTTCGGTTTGGACGGTTTGAGCTACGATTTGTCTGTTAACTGCACTGGCTAAATGAGTAGTTTCAAGGGCACAAACCGGCAGTGCTACACAGCATGCGGCTGCGGTAAGTGTACGGCAGAATAAGGACGTCTTTTCCATGGTTTTTTCTTCTGTTTGAAAGAACTTCTACCTATATGGTATACAAAAGGCAAATGGAGCACAAGGGTCAAAAGACCTAACTTGCTACTAGGTCTAAATGATATGAATTTGCAAACCGGGAGTGAAAATCAAACGGGGTTTTACACGGCGCACAAACAGAGGTTGTGCTTATCGGCCAGTTTAACCACTTCTTCTAAATCTATAACGAGGGTTTTTTCCGCTTCAAATGCCAGCACGCTAAACCCGGCGGCGGCCATGCTTTCCAGGGTGCCTTTGCCGATGACGGGCAGGTCGTAGCGGTTGTCTTGGTCCGGGCGTGCCACTTTCACCACCGCCACTACCGATTTTTTATTTGCGTGTTCGCGCACTAACTCTCCGGCGCGGCGGATGCAGCGGTCGGTCCCTTCCATGCCTTCCACCGCGATAACGGCGTTTTGGCTGACTACGCACGTAAGACCGATGTCCAGGCCGGCAATTTGTTTAGCGGTCTGAAACCCAAATTCAATGGCTTGTTGTTCCTCTGCGGTGGGGCAACGGACGGAAAGTACGCCTTTGGGCGGCAAGAAATTTTCTAAAAATAAGGTGGAGCTGACAAATTCTATGCCCTCTTTCTTGAACTCCTCAATCACCCGCGAGCGGATATTTTTGGTTTGCACGCTCTTAAGTGAAGCCCAAAATTTAGCACCGCGCAAATCCGGCATGAGGTTAGAGAAAATAGAACTGTGTTGCACGCGCCCGGCCATAATCACTTGTGTAACGCCGTGTTGCTTAAAGAACCGGATGCACGCACCCAACTGCCCCAAACGAAGCGTTTTGAACACCTGCGCATCGGGATAGTCGTCCGCGAAGGCGTTGCCTTTTACTGCGGCCACAACGACCTCCACCCCTTTGGTAGCGGCGTTGCGTGCGATATAAATGGGCATTTTCCCTTCGCCGGCGATAATTCCGATTTTATTCGTCGTCATGTTCTCTCATTTTCAGTTTAGCGGCCGTAATACCGCGGGCAGAATTTTTGCAAAAATCTATCAAATGCTGTACTTCCGGGCAAGGCTTTTCGGCCTCTATTTTAGCGATAGCGTCTTTCAACAGTAGCCCACTGCGGAATAACGTTTTAAACGCGCGTTTAATTTCCATAATCGTTTCGCGCGAGAGGCCGTTACGGCGCAGACCCACAATGTTAAGCCCTACGAGCCTGGCACGTTCGCCTTGTGCAATGCAGTACGGCGGAACGTCCTGCGGCGCCATCGTGCCGCCGGAAAGCATCGCCATGGTACCGATGCGGGCAAATTGGTGGACTCCCACCATGCCCGACATGACCACGCGGTCTTCCACTACCACGTGTCCGGCAATTCCGGTGCTGTTGGCCACGATGATGTTACTTCCCAAATGGCAATCGTGCGCCACGTGGGAGTTCGCCATTAACAGGCAGTTGTTACCCACGGACGTTGGGCTGTTGAGATCCGTAGAGCGGTGAATGGTTACACACTCGCGGATTTTATTGCCGTTTCCCAGCGTGACGCGGGTGGGCTCGTCTTTGTACGACAAGTCCTGTGGTTTTACGCCGATAAACGAACTGGCGATCAGCTCGTTGTTATCGCCCATGGTGGTGTTTTCAATCACGCAGAACGGACCGATTTTATTGTTTTTGCCAATAACGACCCCTTTACCAATAACCGTATACGGACCGATTTCGGTAGACGGGTCAATTTGAGCAGAGGGGTCAACAACAGCAGTGGGATGAATTTTATTCATGAGGGGATTCTCCTAACATAAAATTGAGTGTGGCTTGCGCACACAACTTACCTTCTACGTATGCTTCACCGTAAATTTTGGAAATACGGCCTAAACGTAAAAGTTCTATTGGCATTTCCAGCTTATCGCCGGGGCGTACCATGCCGCGGAATTTGGCTTCGCTGATACTTAAAAAAAGCGGAAGGTGTTTGCTGTTTTGCGCCACATCTTGCATGACCGCCCCGCCAAACGCCTGGGACATGCTTTCAACTACTAATACCCCCGGCATGACCGGCCGGCCTGGAAAATGTCCTTTAAAATAGTACTCATCTTGGCGCACCTGGTGAATGCCGATGTATTTTTTTCCTTTTTCCAGCATGTGGATTTCATCTACCAGTAAAAACGGCTCCCGGTGCGGAATATTTGCTTTAATGTGCTCCGGTCCGTATACAGCATGCACCGGCAGCGTTAAGAACTCCTGTAATGATACTGACTTTACCCCCATTTTTCCTCCTGGTTCTCTAGTAAGATTTTAGCAAAAATAACGTTGTGTTTGTGGCCGCCGCCTTGGCAGCGCAGCGTCATGGGGGGTAACTTGCGTGCGGTTAGGCTGATGTCGCCGACTAAGTCCAGTAGTTTATGGAG
>JAKSPG010000094.1 GCA_024405075.1 Elusimicrobiaceae bacterium
CTGCCACGCCCATTTTTACAAAACAAAAACCGCCCAAAGGCGGTTTCCATTTTGTAAAAATAGGTGCGGGCGGGAATCGAACCCACGAATATCAGTTTTGCAGACTGACGCCTTACCACTTGGCCACCGCACCGTAAAACTTCACTAATTGTATATTCATTATAGCAAAAAAGACCGTTGTAAAAAAAGAGGGCCCAAATTGGGTCTTGATTTTTTACTGATTAGGATTATAGTAAATGTAGGGAGTGCCAACCTTGCCCTGTGTTTGGGGCATGCCTCGTTAAGAGAGCCTGGCCTCCCTTTTTTGTTGTCCTTTTTCGGCTCTTTTGACGTATACTTACGAAATTCCTTGACTTTGTTTTTTTTTTTGCTACATTTTGCATATAGTCCGTTTGTGAGGGGGGACACATATGCAAAATAAAAGTAGTTTGTTGGTTAGATTTGAAAGAGTAAAAGAGGTTATAAGGGGAAATAAAAAAATGTCATCTCTGCACACCCGCCTCTTGTCACCCCGCAGTGTTTCTATGCGGGGTATAGAAGCGGGGCGAAAGAATGCCGCGTTATATCCCGCATACCGACCTTGCGGGATGACGAACGCGGCGAAGGGATTCACCCTCATTGAACTCCTGGTTGTCGTTCTCATCATCAGTATTTTGGCGGCTGTGGCGCTGCCGCAATATCAGGTGGCGGTGCTGAAAAGCCGGTATGCGACACTCAAAAATATAACAAAAAGTTTAGCCGATGCGGAAGAAGCCTATTATTTAGCGAACGGTAGTTATACGGAAGATATGGAAGTTTTAGCGACAGAGCCGTCAGGTTGCCAGCTGTCCTCAAACAAAAAATCGTGTAGTTATTCTTGGGGTAATTGTAGTTTGCGGGCGGGGACTACATCCGAACATTCGGTACAGTGCAGGCGTACGAATGTTATACAATATATGATTCATTTGAATCATTCGCCCGCCTATCCGGGGGTAAGGATGTGCGTAGCGTACAATCGCGATTTATCTTCTCCGGAAAACAAAATTTGTAAGGCAGAAACGGGAGCTGTTACGCCGGGAACGGGAACCGTCAATGCTTATACTTGGATATACCAATAATTTCCCTTGCCAAAAAATCTTGCCCTATGCTATAATATATAAAAGACCTCCGCAAAGGGGGTCGTTTTTATCGGTTGTAAGGCTGGGAATTCCTTCCCACGCCCGTGGTTTTTTTGGTATAATTAAAGAGATGTTTTGCGGGCGTGGTTCAATGGTAGAACACTAGCCTTCCAAGCTTGTGACGTGGGTTCGATTCCCATCGCCCGCTTTGACAATTTTTGCTGGGGTAGCTCAGTCGGTAGAGCATTTCCATGGTAAGGAAAAGGTCGTGGGTTCGATTCCCACTCCCAGCTTTGATTTGCAGTAAAGAGGTAGTATATGCTGGGGTAGCTCAGTCGGTAGAGCATCTCCATGGTAAGGAGAAGGTCGTGGGTTCGATTCCCACTCCCAGCTATTAAAAACAAAAGAAGTAACATTAATACAGGAGAACTAAACAAAATGGCAAAGGAAAAATTTTCCCGCAGCAAACCGCACGTAAACGTCGGTACCATTGGTCACGTGGACCACGGTAAGACGACGCTTACCACCGCTATTACGAAAGTATTAGCCAAAGAAGGTAAAGCCAAAGCTATGGCTTACACGGATATCGCCAAAGGCGGTGTCGTGCGCGACGCTTCTAAAATCGTAACCGTGGCTGTTTCTCACGTAGAATACGAATCTGAAAAACGCCACTACGCGCACATTGACTGCCCCGGCCACGCCGACTATATTAAAAACATGATCACCGGTGCCGCCCAGATGGACGGTGCGATCTTGGTGGTTTCCGCTGTGGACGGCCCGATGCCGCAAACCCGCGAACACGTGCTTTTGGCCAAACAGGTAAACGTACCGAAACTCGTTGTTTTCTTAAACAAAGTAGACCTGGTTGACGACAAAGACTTGTTGGACCTCGTAGAAGAAGAAATCCGCGATTTGTTAGGCAAATATGAATTTGATCGTGATAACACGCCGATCGTACGCGGTTCTGCGTTGAAAGCCATTGAAGGCGATCAAAGCGAACTCGGCGAACCCTGCATCAAACGCTTAATGGAAACATTAGATTCCTGGATCCCCGAACCCAAACGCGAAACCGATAAACCGTTCTTGATGGCTGTGGAAGACGTATTCTCCATCACCGGCCGCGGCACGGTAGCTACCGGCAGAATTGAACGCGGTAAGGTGCACGTGGGTGATGCGTTGGAAATCATCGGTTTCCGCGACACCATGAACACCGTTGCCACCGGTATTGAAATGTTCCGCAAACTCTTGGACGAAGGTATCGCCGGCGATAACGTAGGTATTTTGCTACGCGGTATTGAAAAGAACCAAGTAGAACGCGGCCAAGTGTTGGCGGCTCCGAAATCGGTCAACCCGCACAAACATTTCATCGGTCAAGTGTACATCTTGAAAAAAGAAGAAGGCGGTCGCCATACCCCGTTAACCCCGGGTTATAAACCGCAATTCTACCTCCGCACCACCGACGTAACCGGCGAACTTTCTTTCAAACAAGAAATGATCATGCCCGGCGACAATGCGGAAATTGAAGTTAAACTTATTACCCCGGTAGCCATGGAAGAAGGCTTGCGCTTCGCTATCCGCGAAGGCGGCCACACCGTAGGCGCTGGTGTAGTAACCAAAATTATTGAGTAGTAGTACCCTGTTTAGTTCACTTGGTGGGGGCACGTTGTTGTGCCCCCACAAAGGACCCTATGTGAACAAAACAATCTTGTAGGCGCTGAAAAACGCGCCCGCTCATTTAAGGATAATAAAGATGGCAAGTGAAAGAATTACGATCGCGCTGGTTTGCACACAATGCAAAAGCAGAAACTACTATCAAGTGCGCGGCAAAAAGAAAGAATACAAATTAGAAGTGAACAAATTCTGCAAAAAATGCGGAAAGAGCACCGTTCATAAAGAAGGTAAAGCTTCGTAAGATTTTCGGGGGAGCGTCGGTTAACTGGTAAACCACCGGTCTCCAAAACCGGGACTGAAGGTTCGAGTCCTTCCGCTCCTGCCAGGTTTATACCGAGGATAAATTTTGTATGAATAAAGCAATCAGTTTTCTCAGAGAGTGCGTAGCCGAGCTGAAGAAATCTACCTGGCTTTCCAGACAGGAAGTGATGCAATCCACTTTCTTAGTGGCCATTGTGGTGGCCCTGGTGGCTGCCTATGTGGGCGCAGTGGACTTCGGCCTCACCCGCGTACTGGGCGCCTTGGTGGGAGGACAATAATGGCTGAAGAAAGAGCTTGGTACGTCGTGCACACCCAAACCGGGCACGAAGACAAAGTCCGCGAAAAAATTAAACTCAACGCGGAAATACAAGGATTTTCGGACCGTATTTTTAACGTGCTCGTTCCCACCGAAGAAGTGGTAGAAGTTAAACAAAACAAGAAAATCTTGCGCAAACGGAAATTTTTCCCCGGGTATGTGCTGGTAGAAATGTGCATGACCAGCGAATCCTATTGGTTTATTAAATCCATCACGGGTGCGACGGGCTTTTTGGGCGATCCAACCCCGGTGCCACTGCCGGAAGAAGAAATTGCCGGCATCGTAGAGCTGACGGACAATCCGTCCGGCAAGCCCAAACGCATGGTGGAGTTTGAACGCGGCGAAAGCGTGCGTATTACGGAAGGTCCGTTTAAACACTTTGTGGGCGTGGTGGAAGAAGTCAACGAACAGAAGAACAAACTCAAAGTAATGGTTACGGTGTTTGATCGTGCCACCCCTGTGGAAGTGGATTTCCTGCAAGTGGAAAAGAACTAGATTTTACCGCAGTATTGCAGTAAAAATGGAGTAACAAAAAAATGGCAAAAGAGAAAAAAATTAAAGGATACATCAAGTTGCAAATTCCTGCCGGTGCAGCCAACCCGGCCCCGCCTGTGGGCCCGGCTTTAGGCCAGCACGGTGTAAACATCATGGAATTTTGCAAACAATTCAACGCCAAAACGGCTAAAATGGAAAAAGGGATTAAGATCCCGGTCATCATTACCGTATATGAAGACCGCTCTTTCTCCTTTATCACCAAAATGCCGCCTATGGCTACGCTGATTATCAAGGAGTTAAAACTGGCCAAAGGGTCCGGTGCTCCGCATAAAGATAAAGTCGGCAAGATCACCCAAGCCCAGTGCGAAAAAATCGCGCAACAAAAATTGCCCGATTTGAACACCAAGGACATCAAACAAGCCGCGGAAATGGTAAAAGGTACCTGCCGCAGCATGGGTGTGGATGTAGTTAAATAATTTAACGAAAGGGAGGGCAAACGCCCGTTAGCACCTTAAGGAGTATTTAGATGGGAAAAAGAATGGAAGCTGCCGTAAAAGCTTACGACAAAACCAAAACCTACAGCTTAGAAGAAGCTGCCAAAATCGTTAAAGACAACGCGAAAGCCAAATTTGACGAAACGGTAGAACTTCACGTAAAGCTGGGCATTGATACCAAAAAGGCCGATCAGCAAGTGCGCACCACGGTGGCCTTGCCGCACGGTACTGGTAAAACCAAACGCATCGCGGTTATCGCCAAAGGCGAACACGCCCAAGAAGCGCAAAAAGCCGGGGCCGACCGCGTGGGTGCGGATGATATCGTAGAAGAAGTAGTGAAAGGGAAAATTGATTTTGACGTCCTCGTCGCTACGCCGGACACGATGAAAGACCTCGCCAAAGCGGCCAAAATTTTGGGTCCGCGCGGACTCATGCCGAACCCGAAATCCGGCACCGTCACGTTTGATTTAGCCAATACGATTAAGGCCCTAAAAGCCGGCCGCATTGAGTTCAAAGCGGATGCGTATGGTATCGTACACGCCATTATCGGCAAAGCGTCTTTTGACGCAGCCAAATTGGCGGAAAATGCAAAAGCGGTTATGGACACCATCTTGCGTGTAAAACCCAGCACCTCTAAAGGGGTGTATGTGAAAAGCATTTCCATGAGCTCTACCATGGGCCCTGGGGTGTTTGTAAACAACAAATAGTATTCTCTTTTGCAGATGAAAAGGCCTACCCCAAAGGGTGGGCCTTTTTAGTGATTATATAAGATTGTTAGGGTAGCAAATACCTACGCCAAGTTGTTGTGGCTTCCTCAAGACGTTGCCCATTTTCTAATTTAACGCAAAAATTATTTGTACCTGCCGTATAGAGCGAACTTTTCATTTCGCGGCAGTGTAACAGTTTTGCGTTTTCATTTCCAATAAGTGTTATTGCAAATCCGGCGCATTTATAAGGGCCGCTACTCCAATAGGCCGTTACTTCCATATCAGATTCTGTATTTACTGAATTAAGCGTTATGTAATAATTTTTCCCCAATCTAGCGGAGTCGGTACCTTGCGTGGTAGTGTTGCACGCCCCCACATCTCCACCGACGGTAGTGTGTGCGGGTGTTAACGGCAAATCTATATCTAATTCATCAAAGTTTTGAGCATATCGTCCATTAGCCATAAAGTATACCTGTTCGGCTTGTGTAACAGTTTTAACTAATTGTTTAAGTTCGGAGTTACGAGATTTCCATACGGCCTTTTGATACTGCGGCAGGGCCACGGCGGCGAGGA
>JAKSPG010000095.1 GCA_024405075.1 Elusimicrobiaceae bacterium
GGCCAAAGGTTTAAGTCTAGGGCGGCCATTACGCCAATTATCAATTTACCTCCCAATATTTCAATGAGTGTAAATGCTTGTTGGCTTTTCATTTTTTTTTTTGCTCCTTTTTAATATATTGTCATTCCAAACTTAATTTAGAATCTTCCACGCGGGTTGTTGTCGTTTTGAAACGGTGAGCGTGGAAAATGTTGAAAACAAGTTCAGCATGACGTCTTTTTAAATTTATTTGTATTTTTTACTGTTCCTTTATTATCGTTTTTTTTTTTGATATGTCAAGGCTTTTTTCGCTCCTCTTTAATAGGTCGTGCTCAATTTGATTTGAGCCGCTGCGCGGGTTTGTTATAATGTATGTATGCGTATCGTTCAAATAATAGTTGTCGCTGGGGTGTTAGTATTAGTAGCGGGGGGAATTTGGCGCCACTTGCCTGCGCAGCGGGAAAAATCCCGCGTTCGTGCACAAGTGCGGGCGGCGGAACTGGGGGCTAAATTATCGTTTGCCGAGAATGTGTATAAAGAAAAATTCGGCGTATACACGCGGGATTTTTCCCGCTTGGTTACTGCGTTAGGCGAGGAGTTGCCTTGCCCGCTGCAGGAAAATAATACCGTGCTTACCTGCCCGGATTATCGCTACTACGTACAAGGGCCGTGGCTGATGGCTTACCAACAAACCGACCCGGCTGTGTACATCACCTTCGGATTGGAAAGCGGACAAATAGATTGCTCTCACGCACCGTCTGCGCTACAACAAAGCCCGCTTTGTTACGTTTTAGAATAAAATTTGCTAGTATAGAGGTAGTTGTAAAGGAGAACAATATGATGAAAAAAACAATAGCCGCTTTATTGTTGGTACCGTTTATTTTTGCTTGCGGGCCTAAAGTAAAACGGGTAGAAACGAATTTAGTCAAAGATGTATCCGGCGGTTGGAACGATACGGATGCCCAAATGGTCGCCCAGGAGATGATTACCGATTGTCTGCAAGGCGGTTGGTATACCAAATACCTGACCCGCAACGGGGGCAAAGAGCCGGTGGTCATTGTGGGTACGGTGGTCAATAACTCCTCCGAGCATATCAACACGGACGTATTTGTGGAAGAAATGCAACGCGCGCTCATCAATTCGGGCAAGGTGGAATTTGTCGCTTCCAAAGACGAACGCGGCGAATTGCGCACCGAGCGTTTGGAACAGGATGAATTTGCTTCCGAAGCTACCCGCAAAGCATTTGGGCGGGAAGTTGGCGCCGATTTTATGCTTTCCGGTGTGTTAAATTCCGTGGTTGATAAATCGGGCTCCAAGGCGTTAGTGTTTTATCAAACGAATTTGAAACTTATTAATATTGAAACGAATCAAATTGTTTGGAACGGCCAAAAACAAATTAAAAAATACGTAAAACGCAGTAAAGTTTCCTGGTAGAGGTTTTCTATGAAGGCGCGCGTATACTGGCTGGGGCTGGCAGTTTTGTGCTCCGCGTGTGCGGCGCCTTCTTTGCGCTATAAGCAGGATATCTACAAATTGGCCGGTCGTGGCGAGTTTAAGGCCGCCGCGCAGGCGGTAGAAACAAAACACCGCAAGGCCTACGCCCGGCAGGACCGCGCTTTGGCGTATCTGGACCAGGCCACCCTGCTGCACGATGCAGGCGAGGCGGCGCAGAGCGACCGCTTGTTGGAACAGGCCCAACAGCGCATAGAGGAGTTGTATACCGTCAGTGCTTCGCAGACGGCAGGACAACTTTTTATCAACGATTTAACCCGTCCCTACCGTCCGGCCCCTTACGAACAAGCCTTCACTTATTTCTACCGCGCTATGAATTTTTTGGACCGAAACAACCTGCCTGATGCCGCCGTAGAAGCGCGGCGCGCCTCTTTATTTTTAGATAACTTGCGTGGCAGTAAATCTTCCGGATATAACGACGACCCGTTTGTGCAGTATTTTTCCAGTCTGATTTTTGAATCCGTCGGTCAACTTTCCGACGCCCGCATTTGCCGCGATAATGCTTTGCATGCGTACGAAAAACTGGGAGGATTGTTGCGGGTATCCGCACCGGAGTTTTCAGTGCCGAAAAATGCCGCGGACTATGGGGAAGTAATCCTCCTACACTACAACGGGCTTTTGCCGCTTAAAAAAACGCAGACATTGCAGTTCTCGTGGGACCGAATGTGGGGGATTCTTTCTGCCGCGCAAGAGGGGCAGGGGCTTACCCCGCAAGTGCAAAATGCACTACGCACAGGGTTTATGGGGCACTCCATTACGTTGGCCTCACCGGTGTTAGAGGCGCAACCCTATACCATTGTTTCTTCGTTTGTGCGCGGGGCTGACGGCCAAGTATACCGGATGCAAAAAGTAGCCGATTTGTCAGCCGCCGCCGCTGCTGATTTACAGGCCCGGTTACCGGGTATGTGGTTTCGTACCATTGTGCGCGCGGTTACTAAGCAAGTAGCGGCAGAGCAGGCCCGTCAGGCGGCGCGTTCGGCCGCCAAGGATAATGCCGTGGGAGATTTAACCGGGTTATTTGTAAATGTATTGGGGTCCGCGCTGGAAAAGGCCGATACCCGCCAATGGTTTACCCTGCCGGCCGAAATTTTTATGGCGCGTTTATTTTTGCCGCCCGGCCGGCAAAATATCCACCTGTTATTTCGCGACGGATATGGTAAGATAGTAGGAGAACACGTATTTGAAGATGTTCAAGTAGAAAAAGGTGGCCGGATTTTCTTGCATTACCGGACCGCTAGCTAAAGGGAGAAATTATGAAAAGACTCATCGTGTTATTGACGGCCGTGTTAAGCGTAAGCGCTTGCACCAGCTTAAATAAAAACACCGTGTCCTATCAGACGGCTAAATACGATACGGCCAAGTATTACGTGGTAGCGGGGGATGGAGCCACCAAAGAACAAGCTTCCCAAAACGCGTTGGGAAATGCCCGGCAGGAACTCCTGCAAAATGCGCCGGGGATAGAGTCGGACAGTTTGCTGACCGATTTAATGGCCAACGTAAAAGTGGACAAGGTATGGCGCGATAAAGGAAGCAAAGACAAACATTTCTACGCACTAGCCGTGCTTTCCCGCACGAATGCCCGCAAAATTTTAGAGCCGGAGATGGACCAGTTGGATAGTAAACTAGCCGGGCTGGCGGCGCAGTTTGCTTCCCCGGCCGAACCGCTGGCTGACTTAAAAGTAGCCTACCGCATGCAACCGTTGGTACAACGGCGCGGCATGCTGGATGAAGAATACCAATTTTTGACTGCCGAGCACCAAAGCTACGCGCCGGACCATTTTAAGCCGTACAAAAATGCCTTGAAAGAAAAAATGGCCGCCGTGTTAGTAGGGGTAGATGTGCAGGGAAAAGAAAGCAAAGGGATGATTACTTACGTGGTAGATGCCTTAAACCGGCTGGGGTTGGGTGTGGTGGACATTGCCGACCCGGATAAAGAACTCTCCGTTGAAATTTTGACCGACACAGACGGATACCCTTCCAAAAAAGTGGACGGTCTTTTTTGGTGTTCCAGCAGCGCGGCTATCAGTTTGGTAGACGCTACGCGCGACGTAACATTTGCGCGGTTTAACGTATATGAACGGGCCGGTACCTCCCGCCCGGCCGAGTCATTGCGGCGCAGTATGGAAGCTGTTGGCGAGGCTGCTTCCGGGCAGATTACCTCCCGCTTGGAAGCATATTTAAAAACAAAATAGGAGCTCTACATGAAAAAATTATGGTTAGTTGTTTTACTTACTTTATCTTGCACCGCCTTGTGGGCGCAAACGCCGGCTGAAAAAAAAGCTCCGGCCACGCCCCAACAAGACACCGCCGAGCGTAACAAAATGTTGTATTCGCTGGGCTTTTTGCTAGGGGATAACTTGAAAACCCAGTTGATACTGGATAACGAGGATGACTACAAGGCCCTCTCGCAAGGGATGCGCGATAGCTTGCTGGGTAAAAAATCGCAGACGGACCTAGAAAAATACAAACCCCAAATTATTCAAAAATACCAAGAAGATGCCAAAACTATTTCCGCCAAACGCGAAGCGGCTCAACAGGAATTTTTGGCTAACTTTCAAAAAGAAAAAGGTGTCAAAACACTGGATAACGGTGCTATGATTAAATTACTGCGCGCCGGGAAGGGCAAAACTCCTAAGGCTGACAGTACAGTTAAGGTGCACTATACCGGTAAGTTGATTGACGGAACGAAATTTGACAGTTCGCACGACCGCAACGCGCCCTTTCAAACGAAATTAACGGCCGTTGTCCCGTGTTGGACCAAAGCGATCCAACAATTAAAACCAGGTGCCAGCGCGACGGTGGTTTGCCCGTCTGATACAGCGTACGGCAACCGCCCGGTGGGGCAAATTCCGCCCAATTCGGCGTTGGTATTTGATGTGGAACTATTGGAAATTGTGGAGTAATGTCTAAAACCAGTTATTTTTTACTAACCGTTATTGTGGCCGCGCTGCTGTATATGGGCGCGGTCCGCGGTTATCAGTTTTACGAGCAAAAAGCCGCCCAGTGGGAAGACGAACGCGCCGGTGAGGGGGGCGTGTTTTCGTTCCAGCAGGTGCCGGTGTCGCTAGCCGCCCCACAGGCCGAGCCGACGGCCTCCCCGGTGGAGTTTTTGCCGCAACGTTCGGCCGCTGTATTTTTAGAGGACACACTGCTTGCAGAACAGGAACAAACCCAGCAGGCGCACGATACCATCCGTTCCATTTTACGAGATTATAAAAACGACCCGGCCTTACAATCGTTTAATAGCGACTTAAAGAAAGCTACCCAAGGCCAGGCGGCCGATTTGGGCGCGTTAAGCGGGGAAAATTTAGCCCAGGTGCTTAAAGAAAATCCACAAATCAGCGAAGTCGTTTCCAAACACATGAAAGACCCGGATTTTGCCCAAGTTGTGCAGCAAATTTTCAGTAATCCCCAGTTTGTGGAAAGTATCCGCCACTTACAGCAGCCCGGTGCGGCGGCACATAAAAAAACACAACAATAGGGGAAAATATTGTATTCTATAAACAGTAGGAGGCGTACTTGTGCTTAAAATTTTATTCAAATCGGCAGTACTGGTTTTTATTATATTAAGTGTCTATTTCATCGTCAATCCGGCGGCTTGTTCCAACTTTATGCTTGGCCGGGTAAGTGAGCCTGCCCAGCCGCAACCGGCCGCTACCGAACCCGCAGACATCAAAGGAGAACGCCTGACCCCGGCGGGAGACCAACCGCTTGTGCCGCCCGCGCTAGCTAACCCGGAAGCGGAAGACTGCGAGTCCTTGCATACGCCGCAGCCGTCCTCGGAGCCGGTATACACGCAAGAAGATATTGATTATGCGATTGCCAGCCGTTACGTAGAGCTGGAAAACGAATACGCCAAGGATAAGAAGCTCGGCAAAGATGCGGCGAAAGACATTGCCTACAAAGTAATGGACGACTTTGAACTGACCCAGCAGGAATGGGAAGCGTTCTTGGAGCGTGCCACGGCGAACAACTTGTTTAACAAAATCCGCAAAGAGCTGGCCGGGAAATAAGCCAGGCTTTTCACACGAATTTTACAAACGCACAAAAAATTTTTGTGCGTTTGTTTTTTTAATATGTCAGGGACTCTTTCGCTGAAAACACGAAAACAAA
>JAKSPG010000096.1 GCA_024405075.1 Elusimicrobiaceae bacterium
TTTTTAATGATTTTTATTTTCTATATCAATTTTAAATTTATTGATTCAAGCAAAAAGTACTCGTTTTTTTTCAAAAAAGGATAAATTCCATATGTTTTGGCTATTTGGTAATTTTTTAAGGAATTATAGCTGCCATTTAGCAGGTGGACGGGCTATTTTCCCCCTGTTTTTAGGCTTTTTGGGGCAAAAAGCCGCCTATTTCTGCTTTTTTTGCCTTTTCCCAGCTCGTTTATAGGGAAAACGGTTATAATCGGACCTACCTGGCGTAAAAAAAGCCAAAAACGAACTTAAATTAGGCCTGTTCGCGGACCGGGTGTCTTTGTCCCGGGCCGGGCGGCCTCAAAAATACCGCCCGGCCCTTTCCCCCGTTTTGGACAGGAGTCCTCAAACGCCCGTTTAGTGCATATCTACGGTATCGGTCAAGAAGCAAGAGACCTTCCCGGCCGTAGCGGTGCCGGTTACCGTATATTTAGCACGCAAGTAGCGTTTAACCCCTACAGGAACGGCCACTGCAAGGATGTTTTTATTCGCAGTTAAGGCCGCAGCTAGAAACGAGGCAGATGCCAGTTCAACCGCATCTGAGAAGTTGGAGTTGGCAGCCGTTTCCAAAGCTACCTTCATGCTGGTCAACCCAGCAAAGTCCACATCCACCCGGCACAAGGCAAACATAGCCCCGGGCACAAAGTTACCTGCCGCCTTCAAGTCCACCGTATTGGTAGAAGCGGCCGTGGTAGTAACCGCTTGTTTTTCCGATAATACTGTATTTTGGTCTAATAACATATAGCTACCTCCTAGGAAATAATGGCTTCTGTATCGGTAATGGCGTCACAGATATGGACCGGGATTTCGTTAAACGTCATCAGCGGGCGGGCCGTCAGTTGGTCCGGCGTGTACTGAACGTTAGAACGGCTGCTGGCCAATTTGCGAAGCGCTGCCTTGACGGTGCGGTTCATGTACCACACAGGTTTACCCATGGATAAGCTTTGGATGCGTTCTTCCAAGTCACACATTTTGTCAATCAGGTCCGACGGAACGCTGGTAGTATCAATGTTACAGATACGTCCGGCAAAACGCCAGTCTTGTACAGCCAGGCCCAATTTCCACTCAAAGTATTCTTTGTAGGCGGGATATTCGTTGCCGCTGGCGTCTACATGGTTGACCAAACCATGGTCCACGCGCTGGATACCGGCTTTAGATCCTTTAGGAAAGAAGGTAAACACCTTATCCGTATCCCAAACAACTAGGTAGATGGACGAGTTTTTGTTAGCCGTCGTGCTACCTGCGTTGATGACGTTGCGGGAGCTTTCCGCCCCGGAAAGTTCACAATAGCGCGCGGCCAAACCGGTAAAGCGTTCCGGGTTTGTACCGACGTTACCGTAAATAAGGTTGCTGGCCATGGTGTTGGACATCCCGGCAATAATCGCACGGGACTGGCCGGTGCGTACCGCTTCCACGTGGCCGCCTTTTTCGGCTACCAGTTTATCTACAACGGAATACGCCGAAAGCGTACCGTAGGATTCTACCACGACTTTGGTAGTGGCTTTGGCCGGTTCAATGCCTTGGTAAGCGCGGCGCCAAGTCCCTTCCGGGATACCGGTGCGCACGGCATATTCGTGGCCACTGTCCAGCGAGCTTTCGCAGACGAGCGCATCCCCGATAATATCGTTGGATTGGCTGAGCACTTCCGCGATGGCAAGTTCTTGGCCGGACGGGTCAAATTGTTTTGCATAATCTACTAAACTGTATTGTTTATCAGCAATAATTGCCATATAGTTTCTCCTTAATTTCTTCTTCCGTACAACGCCTCGGCGAAGGTTTTATCCTGCGGGGCCGACGGCGTACCGCCGGGGCAGGCATCTTCGCTAATCGTGCGTCCGATCCCGCTTAACGTACGGATAATAACGGGATGATTTCCAAGCCCTGTTTCTTCCAGCAACGCCCGCAGTTCCGGCCCGCCGAATGTATTGGCGGCCCGCAACGCAAACGTAATTTCCTGCTCCAACCCGGCACCGTATAGAGCCCGTGTTTCATTGGCCCAAGCGGCGGTCTGTTGATGTTTCTGCGCCGCCGCGGCTTCTTGTTTACGCTCGTAGCAGGAAGTTTCAAACGCAGCTAATTTCTCTACTTGCTCGCGCGACAGTTTTAAGTCTGCCGCCATGTGTTTGAAATCTTCCCAATCCTGTGCCGTAAACGAAGCATGTTGCGGCAACGGCAGGTTGTCGTAGTTAGACAAGTCTTGGGTGGTGTCTGCCTGGTCCGCAGGCCGGTCCGCCGAGGAAAAATTTTCCCCGTGACCCGGCGTTTCGGAATTTTCCGCCGGAACAGGTGCGACTGATAAATCGGTATCTTCAACAGCTTGGGTAATTACATCAGACATGAGTTAACTCCTCCGTTAAACGGTTGATTTCGTTTTGTTCCGAAGTAATTTCGGACAAATACTCCCCCCGCATTTGCGTATAGGCTTGGGGAGCAGCTTCTTCCAGTTCGGCCCATAAAAACAGCCCGATACTTTGCTGTCCGCAATGAAAAGCCGTAGCGGTTGCATCCCCCGGCACAAATGCGTGCTGGTGCACCCGCGTCGCTTGCAGAATCCGCCATAACAGCCGGCGACCCTGCACGGTTTTGAGTACGGCTTGCAAGTCGGACATATTTCTTTTTTTAAGTTGTTTTTCGTTCATAAGGAAAGGTGGAAAGAAGACTCCGCCCGGACGGGCCTTCTTCCCGGAGCCCAGCAGCGTTCCCTAATTTTAGACGCCTGCTGCCGCCCGCATGTGGCACTGCTGTTGGTAAGGCGGAAAAATTTTTTCCGGGGCAAAATTTTCGCCGCCCCGCGCCGGACCGTTACGCTTATAAGGACGCGTCCGCACGCGGATTTTTTCCTTTAGTTTTCCGAAGTGTCCGGGGAAACTAACGGGGTTTTTGGCGAAAGGACAGTACCCTGGGTTTGCGCACCGACGACAGAGGTGCTCTCGCTTTCGCTTTTGAGCAAGGCCGGGGCTACGCCCAACGCCTTGAGCCCTTCTTCCAACGCGCAATCGTAATCTACGCGGTTTAACAAGTCGGGCCGGACGGAAGCCAACGACGAAGCGTAATGGATCCCTTGCACCAAGGACGATAAACCCGCCGCTTTTTGTGCTTGTGCAATCATGGAAACATACTCTACTTTTAACGGAACGCCTTGAATAGATTCAGGCGGTGTAGGCAGTAAACCTTGACGGGCCAACAAGTTAAAAGCGCGGTCAATCAGTGGGTCCAACAGTTCGTTTTTAAGCCGTTCCAATACCGGCCCTAAAACGAGCATTTTTTCCTGGTGGCGTTCGGCCACTTCGGTGGCAGTCATGCCCGCGTAACTTTGCGCCGTAAGCGAGAGGAACACATCCGCAAAAAATTGCGAGCGGATCGTAGCACGGACCGATTCAATAGCCGCTTCCAGCGAATTTAAATCCGGCTGGACTTGATAGGCCGGGCGTACTGCGCCGTCGGCGGTGCCGTTGTAGCGAGTGATTCCGCCGGGGAGCAAATTAACTTCCCCTTGTACGTTGGCCGAAACCATCACAGGCGGGTTAGTGCTTTTATCCAGCGCGACGAGTTTTGTTTTCTGCATTTTTTGCAGCATTTTCACATCGCCCAAACATTTCCAACCCGGGCCTTTGCCGTAAACATCTGACGTGTTTTTGACTTCCCAGCGTGCGGCAATGACCGGGAACTCCTGGTAGCCGCCGCGGCGCAACACGTGTCCGTCCTCCAAGAAATATACACTGGTAAAAGGCATGTGTTTATTGTCTTGCCAGAACGGCGCGTGGGCATCGTTAGGGAAAATTAAGTGAAATACTTTATAATGTTTGTGCGCTTGTTGCTCGGCAGCAATGGCAGTGATTTGGGGCGGCAAATTTTCCCGGCCGAATGTTTTCTCCAACTGTTCCGCCGTCATAAAAAACTCACGCCCGAAACGGTTGACTTTACCTTGTGCATCCGTTCCCAAGCAGTACTCGCCCACCGTAAACGGACGGCAGTAAATGCCTTTTTCGCGGTCTTCTTCTAACAAGAAAGCAGCCGTACCAAACACGGCAATTTCTTCGTAGAAGCCGTGCAACACGCCATAGACATTACTTTTGGCAAACACTTCTTCCAAGCGTTTTTTAACGTCAAATATCCACTCCCGTGCACCGGGAAGTTCCATGAGTTCTTCGGGAGCTAACGACAAGTCAAACCAGCTCCGGGCCGGGCTTGTAAGCCCTGACATCATCCCCGCGCACAACACTTCCACCGCTAAACACGGCGAAGAATCCAACAGTGTTTTGTGGTCAATGCGGCGGCCTTGATTGGGCTGTTGCCCGTCAAAGAAACCGCGGGTGGGTGCCAAATAGGCCCCCAGGTCTTTCCAAACGGGCAACCAGGAAGATCGCTCGTTTTTTAGCGCGTCATACAGACGCCTGTAATCGGTTTGTATCTGTTTCATAATCTGTAAAAGGAAAGCACAACGAAAGCAAAATTTACTACTATGTAGAAAACAAAGGAGGTACAACGTATGGTGGGACTAATAGCAATTTTTATTTTTGTAATTTTGATGGCCGTACCGGGATTTTATATCATTACACGCAAGATATTCCCTAAAAACAGCAAACACTCGGCGATGTGGACGACGATTATCTTGACCGGATTGTTAGTGGCTGTGCTGGCCTGGTTAACGCTAGCCAACCCACCCGCGTAGGCCGCGTGGTAAAGGTATAACGCATCACATTTTGTAACGCAAACCGCCTGAAAGGGCGGTTTTTTGCGCACCAAAAACCCTACTGCCAAACTTACAAAAATAATTTATCGGGAAATAAAGGAAGAACTACTAAGATTTTTTAATTATAGCATAAAAAAAGTGTTTTGTCAATATTTTTAGCTACATCAGAAGAATATAATCAATATTTCCAAGTATATGCATTTGTCGTTCCGGTACCCGGAGTGGTTGCATTCGTTTCTGTACGACAAAGTTTATTTTGTATGGAATTTAAATCTCTATTATATGCAATACATATTCTGCCGCCGGGAGCGGCTATTGAATGGTCAAAATAGACCCGGTATTGCAGACCTATCTCAGTATTGTTACAAGAAGCACAAAATTCGCTGCTACTTTCTCTTGCATGGACCTGACAGCGTCCCCAAGAATAAAAACATTGCCTGGGAGTATCGTTGGAAAGAGAACATCCGGCACCTTCTATGGACAGGGTCTCCAAATCCTCCGTGTAAACTCCATTGGCCAAATAGTAAATTTCTTCCGCCGAAACAAGCGCGTGGACGATATTTTTCATAGTCGCATAACGGCTTTTAGCTACCACCATTTGATACTGCGGTAACGCTACGGAAGCCAATATCCCAATAATTAACACCACTACCAGCAATTCTATTAACGTAAAACCTTTTATACGGCTCTGTTCTTTTAACATACGTACTCCTGTACCGGGTTAGATAGAAAGATGGTAGCAAAAAAAAAAACGAAGTCAAGTTTTTTTGTTTTATCAAATTTTTAAGATGCAATTAATTAAATGATGTCA
>JAKSPG010000097.1 GCA_024405075.1 Elusimicrobiaceae bacterium
CGCCTGGAACCATGCGCTTTGGCCTTGGAAGCTTCCAACATTTTTACCGCATATTCCAGCTCGGCATCGGCGGCTTGCTCAGCCACTTGTAAATCTTGCGCAGAAGGTTGTGATGGCGCAGCTGGAGCATTTTGCGGTAGTAACGCATTTCCCTGCTCAATCTGCTTTTCGGTAGAGGTGGGCTTTGCTCCTGCAGGAGTGGTCGGACGGGTGGCAGAAACCGGCACATTCGGACGCACATTCGCAGACGGTAGCGGCTGTTTTTGTAATGGAGCCGTTGCCGGAGTGGATGAAACAGATGAAACCGGACCTTCCGCAGGCGCAACGGCCATAGCGGGCGTTACGGCGGCCGGCGTTTTCGCCATAGATTTCTCTACCGCGGGCGCCTTAGGCGTAGTAGCAGCCGGGGCAATAGTTGTCTTTTCAACGGTAGCTGTCTTGTTCGCCGCTGCCGAATCTTTCGTTTCCGCAGCAGTCTCGCTCACGGTTGCAACCGGAGCAGATTTCGCCTTTTCGGCAACAGGGGGCTGAACGGGCTCAACCGTTTGTGTTACTTCTTTTTTTGGTTTTTGTTTAGGAGCCGGACGGCCTACCCCAGCTACAGTACTACCTGATGTACGGATAGATTTTTGTAATAAATCAATGGAAGATTCGGGTGCCTCGCTGACGCTGCCCACCTGTATAGAAGGCGAAACGGCGGTTTGCCCGTATACTCCTACGGGGAGCAAAACCGCCGTTACTAAAATAGCTCCATATTTCATGTGCTTTACAAAACGACTTCCGTGCCGTCCTGATCATCGGTCAACGTATATTGCAACGTACATTTCCCGTTAATAGATTGCGTGGTGGTAAACTTGGCCGTTACCGTGTAGGTCACCCCGTTAACCGTAACCGGTTTACACGTGTACGAGCGCGACCCTGTTGAATCCGGGCACGTCTGATTCCACGGATAACGGTCATTAGAGCTCCCCCCATAATCCGTTCCTCTGGGACAAGTCATCCAGCAACCGTCTAAATCCCTGGTAAAAGCTTCCATGCTTTTGGAACTCCACAAAGCGTTTACTTCGGCTTGGCAGGCCTCCAACAACAAGCGTGAGGAAACGGCACGGTGCATTTTGCGTGCGGTACTGGTACGGGTTAAACTGGCCCGCAGAATCATCGTAGCCATCCCGGCCAATACAACCGTTACTAGTAAAACTTGTAATAAAGCGGCACCTTTTTTAGAACGTAACATACTAGTATCCCCTCTTATGAACGAAATTCCCAAAACCCATTACGAAGTATAAACGTTTCTTCCGTTACATCGTTTAACACGGGCAAAGTGGGCAATTCCAAAATCAACTTGAGTAACAATTCCGACCCTAGTTTCTGCGATACGGTAGGATCCCTGTGGCTGTAACGGCCCGTCACTCCGTGTACCTGGAACAACGGAACAGGATAGCCACTTGTGGTGACGGGAATAAATTTCACGTGTTCCAAAAAGACTTCAAACTCGCTATCGCTAGACGGCGTACCGCAACTGGGATTGTATGTATCGGCCCACGCAATTGAACTGACATTTGAAAACTGTTTCTTCTTACGATAGATAATACCTTCATCCCTGGAATCCATCGGTTGGACTGGACGGCCATCGTCCAGAATGGCTACCGGGCCCGGTTGAAAACAATACAAGATATAAAATTGATTTCCGGTATCTACCTGAGCACCGTCAAATGTGGAATTAGTCAGCAGTAACAGCAACGGGACAGCCCCCGACGGTACCGTCGTATCCACCGCTCCGCGGGCATACCATAATTGGGTGGAGTCATGCACGTCTTGACGCAATTGGCGCAACGCCAGCGATAAATTTTCCCGCAACACCACGCGGCTACGGCCAATGCCGGCTTCGCGCGAGGCGGCCGTCGTCAGCGAGGCCAACGCCACCCCAACGACACCCAAGATCATAACCGCCAGCAAAATTTCCGTCAGTGTAAACCCTTTTTTATTCTTCATAACGTAAACCCGTTACATGTAATGTAAAATTCAATTTTAAGCAATTTTCTTGCGTTAGCCAAAGAAGCGGAATCTGCATAATTTACACCGTCAGGAGAGCAATTTTGCCCCTCTTCTCCCAACCAACTAGGCCCGGCATATTCAAACGGACACCCTAAACTGACAGAATCGGGCAAGATCGTGCTGGGAAATGATACCGAACCACTAGCAATCGTGTACAAAAAATCAGATCTATTTTTATCGCAAATAGCCGGAAGCATACACTCAATGTCGTGAGTGACACCCAATGACAAAGGCTGGGTATCACCTCCGCACAGACCCTGGGGATAATTGGATGGGATATCCTCGTCCATATTTAGCGCAGTATACAACTGCAATTTTCCCTGGGCTTTTTCCACCGCCAACACCATTTCTTCGCGGATATCCGGACGGATATTTTTGCGCGAAACTGACAATAGAACCCCTAAAATTCCCACCGCAATCGTGGCCAACAACCCCAACGCAATCAACCCTTCCAGGATAGTTACCCCGTCGCGGCTTTTTAGGTTACGTCCTACTTGAAAAAAATGGCTTTTCATACCCTGCTCCTTACGCAGTTTATTCGTATGTATCCAGCGGCGTCATACGCTCGTCCACATAAATAAACCCTTTAGCCGGCTGGAACTTCGTTCCGGCGGCCGGGCTGGCCCCGTACACTACCGCATAGTACCGCCCGGAAAGAGTGGACGGATCAGCGGGCAAACCGGCATTTGTCGGCTTAGTGGAAGTAGCGCAAAAAGTGTACGGTAAATTGTCAAAATCTTTATATGCCAGGAATCCACAATTAAACAACATCTGCACGTCCGGCGCCGTACAAGTGGCCTGGGGGATGCCCGTATCGCTGGGGGAGGCACAACTGGCCGGAGCGGTACGTTGGGCAAACGTTTGGCCGCCTACCGTTTCGGTAGGTGTAAAACAACCACTGATATTACACCCACGGCTGGCGTTATAATACGTTTTAACGGCCTCGGCAAGCTTCTTGGCTCCCGCTTTGGCTTGCGAGTTTCTCATTTCAAAACGAACGGAACGCAGTACAGGCACCGCCATGGATGTCACCACGGCAATTACCAACAGCACCGCCAAAATTTCCATTAACGTAAACCCTTTTTTCATGTCCGTTATTCCTCAGCAGAACCACCTTGGGTTCCCGAATGGGGCTCACCGGGATCTCCCCCGGAGGAAGACGTGCCTAACGTTTCGCCTTCTTCCGTGGCACTGATGCAATAAATATACCCTTTTGTGCTATTATATTTATCCAATTGTTTGTTGATATCCAGCCCTTTCACACAAACCAATGGGTTATCCACCGGGGATGTAACACAATCCCCCGTCTTGCCCTGGCATACATAATAGGCCACGTATGGGTCCGTCCAGCCGTTATTTTCAATATATCCGCAATAGGTAAATACCGCCGTACTCTGCTGGTTGGGATGACATCCCTGCCCTGGCCCACTGATCCAATCCTGCACTTGCCCAGTTTGCCCGGTACCTAGCGGATAATCAATTGTAAACCGTTGCACGGCTGCCGCCAATGTATGCGCTTTAATACGGGCCGCCGCCATACGGTTGTCGGCTACGCTTTCGCGGTAGGACACCGTGGCAAAGACCACCAGCAACCCGATAATCGTGGCAGCAATCAACAATTCAAGTAATGTAAACCCTTTTTTATTCTTCATAAAAATCCCTTTCTGTAGTATTGCTCACTTTTTACAATTTTTCAAGCGCTTTGATATCTCAACTGAAAAATTATCTGACGTCAATTTGTTCCTCAACCTGTGATTCGGCACACTGCGCATCGCTTACCGTCACCTGCACTAATGAGCCGTCCTTCATAAACCGTGCACCTTTGTACAGCCCTTTGGTGGCACGCGTAGTGCACGCGTCCGCATCCTGCATACAAGCCACGACTTTACTATCTTTATTGCAACAATCCGTATTAGAAGTAGAGGCCTGGTTTTGCGGACAGATAAAAAATGTATATTTTTTGTGTTCGTTAGAAGCGGGAGAATCAAACCGCACCGGCTGTAAATATCCATGGGCAAATAAGGCATAAGGAAGCTCGTCATTATTCAACGATTCCAATTTCTTTTGGCCGACCTGGCTATATGTGGAGCTTGATTCATTCTGCCAAGTACGAACCAACTGAATAGAATTATCCTTGGGGAAAGACTTCCTACTATCGGCCAGGCGCAAGTCCGCTTGCAGCGAGCGCACGGCTGACCCCAGGTCCACCAGCAACCCTTGAGCCGCCAGGAACAAACTCCTGTCCTGCGTCCGCTTATAGGCCGGAAGTGCAAACACCAACACCGACGAGGCAATAACAATTACAATCAGCACTTCCAATAACGTAACTCCGTGTGTTTTTTTCATTAGTTGCCTCCGCCGATTTCCGAAAGTTTGAAAATCGGCAAGAAAATAGATGCTACAATAATACCGATCAGCACACCGACACCGCAAATAAGAATAGGGTCAATAACTGCCGAGAAACGGGCAATAAACTGGTCCACGTTATCAGCATAAAATTTGGAAAGCGTGGCAATAACGCCCGGCAGTTTACCAGATTCTTCACCCATCAACATCATTTCCGTCATCAGCCCGGGGAAAACACCCGTCGCACGGAACGAATCAGAAATAGATTTACCGGCTGCTACTTCCGCACGAACCACTTTAAGCGCGTTTTGGATAATGACGTTGCTGTCAAAGGAGTCTTCCAACACCAAAATAGCATTTAAAATGGTTACCCCGCTACGTAACAACGTGGAAAGCGTAGAGAGCATGCGGTCATAATAAATATTTTTTAAAAAATTACCAAACAGCGGCATGGACAATAAAAACGAGTGCCAGCGCAAACGCCCGGCTCCCGTCTTAATGTAAAAACGAAATGCAATAAAAGCAAACACAACGCTTACAATAATCAGCACCCCGTTGTTTACGAGCAAGCTGGAAACGTTCAGTACAATTTTGGTAATAAGCGGCAAATCCAAGTTGAAATCTTTGAAAATTTGCGCGAACGTCGGCACGATACCAATCACGAAGTAAATCAACACGCCCACCGAAGCTAACGACAAGATAGCCGGGTAGGTAATAGCCGTAATGATTTTACTTTTCATCCCTTCCTGCATCTTGGTATACAAGGAAATTTGCATCAGCGTATCGGACAACTGTCCACCCATTTCGCCAGCTTCCACCAACGAAAGCCAAATGTGGCTGAATGTTTTAGGATGTTGCGACAAAGCTCCGTGTAACGACTGACCACCTGCAATATCTTTAGCAACTTGCGTTAATACGTATCCGAGGGTAGGGTTGGAAGCATATTCCCCCAACAGCGCGACCCCACGCACCAGCGGCACACCACCGGCAATAAGCGTGGAGAGCTGCTCGGCGAAGAATGCTAGCACATGTCCCGGCACTTTCCCGCCGCGA
>JAKSPG010000098.1 GCA_024405075.1 Elusimicrobiaceae bacterium
TATGACCGGCAAAAAACAAGGATCCGGCAACGACACATATACTAGTTACTCATTTTAAGTAGATTTGAGCACAACATAAATACGATACTAGACAGCGTTCCCATTATTTACTACAATATAGTAACCAAATTTATTTCATATAAGGAAGGAAACTATGGCGTATAAATGTGCAATTTGTGGCAAAGCCCCGGTCTCCGGCGGTTCTTACAGCCACTCCAACATGAGAACTAAACGCTCGTTCAAACCGAACTTGCAAAAACAAAAAGTTGTCTTAGAAGGCAAAACGCAAACCGCGTACGTCTGCGCGAACTGCATCAAAAGCGGCAAAGCGCAAAGACCGGCCAAATAATCTGTTTTTGATGACACCCGCCCGCGCTTTTCGTTATAGTGCGGGCCTTTTATAATAGGGAGGGCTGGCCTACGTTTATCAAAAAAACCGCTTTTGTTGCTTTGGGTGTTTTGTCTTTTTTTTCATACGCGCGCGCGGAAGAAGAGGCTGCCCAGTTGCCCATGGACCCAAACGGCCCGTGGATGATTTGTCATATCGGCACGCAGGGACTTAAGAACATCCGCCCCAAAACCGTGCTTAAACACGCCAGTGCCAAAAAGGGCGAACTATACGACCGGACCCAAGTGTCGGAGGATGTTCAAGCCATTTCCGCCCTGGGTAGTTTCGACAGCGTAGAGATAGACATCTCCCCCGAAAACGGTACCCGCAAAACCAAAGAAGGCACCGCCGAATCCTGCCACCGCATTACCTACATAGTGCAGGAAAAACCGATTTTTGATCATCTCTCTTACCAAGGGCGCAAACACCTGGGCAAAGGTGCTATTACCCAGGCCATGACCCTTAAACTTAAGGACCCGTTTAACGAAGTAAAACTCCAGGGCGATTTGGAACGCATCCAAGCCAAATACGCCGAAAAAGGATACATCAACGCACAAATTTCATACGAACTGACCCGCGATGAAAAACTGGGCGTTGTATATGTAAAACTAATCATTGACGAGGGGGAGCGTGTGCGCGTGGGCACCGTTACTATAGACGGTACTACCCAACTACCTGCCCAAAAAATTATTAAAAAATCGTCCAACCGCCCCGGCAAAGTTTTCAAACCACAAAACTTGCAGCGCGACTGGGTGAAAATGATGCTCTATGGCCGAAACAAAGGCTATAGCGAATTTGAGCTGACTAAACCCCAGGTGTCTTTTAACGAAAATAAAACACAAGCGGACCTGACGTACCAAGTGACCGAAGGAGAAAAGGTGGACTTCGGTACCGTGGCCTTTGAAGGTAACAACGTATTCACACCCGAAGAACTGCAAAAGCACGTGTTCTTTAGGGACGGCCACCTCTACAACCAAAAAGATTTTGACGATACCATTTCCGCTATCCAAGAACAATATGCTAACAAGGGTTACTTGCAAGCACGTGTTACACCGATCAAAGACATCCAAGACGGCAAATTAAATCTGACGTTTGATATCGCCGAAGGCCACATTTTTTACATTGACCACGTGGATGTATCCGGCTATCACGACACCAAAAAGTACGTCTTCACGCGCGAACTTTCCATCCACCCCGGCGATCTGTACGACAACGCCAAAATCCGCCGCAGCCAAACCAAAATTATGAATTTGGGCTTTATCAACGACGTGCAAATTGACTTGCAACCCACCGCTGACCCACAAAAAGTAGACCTGGACTTTAACATCGCGGAAGGTCGCCCCGGTATGTTTACCGCCGGGTTGGCCATGAGCTCCATGGACGGATTGTATGGAGAACTCTCCATTAACCACCTCAACATGTTCGGCCGCGCGCAACGCTTGTCGTTACGGACGCTTTTCGGTAAAGAGATTTTGGACTACACCGTCAGCTGGTACACGCCGTGGATATACGATAAACCCACCTCGCTGGGGATAGATTTATTTAACACTCGCCGTTACCGCTCTTTCTCTACCGACAACCAAGCATATACCGAAAAACGCATCGGCGGACGCTTAAAAGTCGGCCCGCGTTTTAACGATGATATTTACCAACTCTCGCTGGGATATTCATTTGAGAACATTGATATTTACGATGTAGACAATGCTTTCAAATGCACCCCGGGGCAAGACCCGGCCACCTGCATCGCTGAAGGAACAACCAACCTTTCTACCCTCAGCCCCGACTTCGCCATTGACACACGCGATAACATGTGGGACCCAACCACCGGGTGGCGCAACTCGCTGGGGTTGGCGTTAGCGGGCGGACCCATCGGCGGCGACTTGGATTTGTGGTACCTAAATGCCCGTTCTATTTTCAACTACACGGTATGGAATATCGGCGGGAATTATCCTGTGGTGTTTGTCTTTTCCAACAAATTCGGCTCCGTCAAACCGTACGGGCGGACCGACCGGGTACCCCCCTATGAAAAATTCTTCTTAGGAGGTGCCGACACGGTACGCGGGTATGAGCGCGCCGGCGAAATCGGCCCCGAATACGGCGGCGACTTGTACTATGTGATGAATGCGGAGCTGCGCTTCCCGCTGGCGCGCGAAGGGCGGCGCAACATCGCCCAGTTTGCGTTCTTCTTTGATTTAGGTAACTCCTGGAACCATTTTGACGATTTGAAATTCTCGCTCGGTCCGGATGAAGAGCAGTTTAAGGCCGGGGTCGGTGTGGGCTTGCGCTTTACAACTCCGTCGTTGCCGATCCGTATTGATTGGGGATATGGCTTAAATCACCGCCCGGGGGAGGACCGTTCCCATTTCTACTTCAACATCTCTAACATGATGTGGAGGGTGTATGCAGCAGATCGGCCTTGCGCTAACGGTTGTCTTTCTGGTACGCAGCGGAGTTTGCGCCCAGCAGGCCTCGCAGCCGCAGGATACTTTGTCTGCCGAAGAACAAGCTGTCGTGGCCGCTATTTTGGCTAAAAACACCGCATCGTCTGATACCCAAACTCCCGCCGAACAACAGGCGGCCCCATCCGACGAACTGAATGCTCCCACCGACGAAGATGAAACGGCCATTGCCAAAGGAACATGCCCCACGATTGCGTTTATAGACATTGACGTAGCGTTTAACGAACATCCACGCGCAGTCGCGGTAAGAGAACAAATCCGTCTTAAAATTTTAGCCAAAGAGCAGGAAGTGCAAAGCGCCCGGCAACTGATTGATATCCTCAACCAGGAAAACCAACAGCTCGCTGCCCAGTTGCGGGAATTAAAACCGTTTTACGAGCGCATCGTGGTAGAGACACAGCCCCTACTCCCCCGGGTGGAAGAACCGGCTGATACGTTGTTACTAAATAACTTATTAAACCGGCTGACTTTTTCCCGCACGGAAATACTTTCCACCAGTCCGCTTAATACGCCTGCACGGCTGGAAGACATCACGGCCCGTATGGCCGCTAACAAAAAAATTATTGCGCAACACAGCTTTTTTATTGATAATTATAAATATACTACCCGCGAGGAAATTTTAACGCTGGAGAAAAAAGAAGTAAACGAAATTTTACAAGACATTTACCGGGAAATTAAATCCTTTGCCCGCAAACGTAACATCGGCGTTATTGTACGCAAGGACGAAATTTTATACGGCGACAAACCAGTCAACGTAACCAAGGATTTTGTCAACCGGCTTAAAAAGTCAAAAAAATATCACAAATACGGAAAATAACCAGGAGGAACTATGGAACTTACCATTGCCCAGATTGCTCAAATTACCGGTGCCGAACCCGCCGCGCAAACTGATACCCCCATTACGTGCCTTTGCGCATTGGAAGAGACCCGACCCGGCGGAATTTGCTATTTAACATCGCTGGAAAAAATAGACGCACTTAAAGATATCCAAGCCGCCGCACTCATCGTGCCGCAAGAAGCCAAAGGCAAGCAGTTGCCGTTTTCCGGAACGCTCTTATATGCCAAAAACCCGGAGTGGGCCTTTATCCTTTTGCTCAAATACGTAGATGCCGCCCGCCAAAAGCATACGCCGGGCATCCACCCCACAGCCGTTATCAGCCCCAAAGCTAACCTGGGGCAAAATGTATCCGTGGGCGCGTATACGGTTATTGAGGATGGCGTGACTATCGGCGACAATACCGTCATCTTTCCGCAGTGCTACATTGGCAAAGATGTAACCATCGGCAAAAACTGCTACCTCTATCCTCAAGTAGTCATCCGTGAAGATTGTGTATTAAAAGATTATGTTATTTTGCAACCCGGGGCCAAAATCGGGGCGGACGGATTCGGATTTACGTTTCACGAAGGCCGCCACCAAAAAATCCCGCAAATCGGCAATGTCGTGCTGGGTAACGACGTGGAAGTACAAGCCAATACGTGTATTGACCGGGCAAAAATTTCCAGCACTGTCATCGGCGATAATACTAAAATTGACAATCTAGTCCAAGTCGGCCACAACGTGCGCGTGGGGCAAGGCAGCATTTTCTGCGCGCAGGTAGGTATCGCTGGGACAACGGACGTAGGCAACGGCGTTATTTTAGCCGGACAAGTGGGCCTGGCCGGCCACATGAAAATCGGCGACCGCGCACAAGTCGGTGCGCAATCAGGCGTTATCGGCTCGCTGCCCGGCGGACAGGCATACTTTGGTTATCCGGCTATCCCCCAGCGCGAAGCACTGAAACAAATGGCTGTGGTAAGCAAGTTACCGGAAATATACAAAGAATTTAAACAACTCAAAAAGCAACTCCAAGCGGCTCCCGAATGCACGTGCTGGAGTAAACTTAAGAAACTACTGGGACGTTAATTTATGCGAAAAACACTTGCTTGTTCAACCCATATTAAAGGCATCGGCCTACATACCGGAAAACCGGCCGTTATGACGTTTAAGCCGGCCGAAAACGGAATCTCTTTTTTACGTACGGACTTACCGGGTGCAAAGCCGATTCCCGCCGATGTATATCACGTAGGGTCCACGCTGCGCGGCACGAATTTAAAAAATGAAACCGCCGAAGTCTGCACGGTAGAACACGTGCTGTCGGCCTTACACGCGCTGGGCATTACGGACATCGCTATAGAAATGGACGGCCCCGAACCCCCGGTTACGGATGGCGCCAGCGACCTGTATGCCGAAGCGTTCCTAAAAGCCGGGTTAAAAGATTTACCTGCCGAACAGCCGCTGCTGGAATTAAAACGCAAAATCACTTACACCAGCGGACCTATTTCCTACAGTGCCGAGCCGGCCGATAAACTGACGTTTCACTTTGTGTACGAACATAAACACCCGCTGGTATCCCACCTGGAATACGGTCTGGAATTTACTCCGGAAAATTACCTAAAGCAAATCGCGCGGGCGCGCACATTCGGTTTTGAGGAAGAATTAGAATTTTTAAAAGCGCACGGTTTAGCTAAAGGCGGTAGCCTGGAAAATGCCGTCATCATCGGCAAGGACCGCTTTTTGAACGAACGCCGCTATCCCGACGAAATGGTCCGCCATAAACTACTGGACT
>JAKSPG010000099.1 GCA_024405075.1 Elusimicrobiaceae bacterium
CAATGATAAGAACGACAACCAATAATTCAATTAACGTAAATGCTTTCGCGTCTACACGGCCCAACAAACAGCTTTTATTTTGCATAAGTATCCCCTCCTCGTAACGGGTACATATGCAAAATATAGCAAAAAAAAAAACGATGTCAAGCTTTTTTCCGCTTTTCTAACACCAAAAGGCACAATAAATAAAAAATGGGCAAAGAACACAAAAAGACACCGTGGGGGCATTTTACGACCACTAAATAACAGCGTATTTACGACGGGCTGCGATTTTTGGCTTGAAAAATCAAAAAAAAAAACGATAATGTAGGTAGTTTTTATCTTTAGGAGATTTCTATGCAAACAAATAAAGGCTTTACCTTAATTGAATTATTGGTTGTCGTACTTATTATCGGCATTTTGGCCGCGGTGGCTTTGCCACAATATCAAAAAGCAGTTACAAAATCTAAAGTGGCTTCGGTCATGCCTTTGTTTCGTGCTGTTGCCAACGCCGAGGAAACATATTATTTGGCCAATAACCAATATACAAATTCATACGAAGAATTGGCGATCGCTCTTCCCGCCGGCACAACGGTATCCGGTACAAAAGCGACCTTGCCCAACGGCACGAAAATAATTTTGCAAACCAGCGGATATATGTCTACTTCTATCAATGAAGACAAAGAAAAAGGTGCGATACAACTAAATTATTGGTTTGCTCATGGAATAGGGAAAAACCACTCTCCTTTTGAATGTTTTGCCGCTGTGGCTGACGAAACGGGAATATCTATTTGTAAAAGTTTTAGCAACAAAGAGCCCTCCTCCGGGAATTGTGATGCACGCGGTAAAGTGGAACCTTGTAAAGGATATGCCATGTATTAAATTTTTATCACATACAAAAAACCGGGGAGCGAATTTCGCTCCCCGGTTTTAATTTCCCCGAACAGTTTTTATTTGTCTACGACTTCGGCTTCCACAACGTCGTCCTTGCCGCCGTTGTTGGCATTGGCTTGCGCTTGGTCGGCACCCGGTTGGGCGCCGGCTTGCGCACCGGCTTGGGCTTGTTGTTGGGCTTGCGCAGATTTATACATCGCTTCGCCTAACTTTTGCCCGGCTTGCAAAGCCGCGTCGGTAGCAGATTTAATGCGGGCTACGTCGTCGCCTTTGAGCGCGTCGCGCAGGTCGCTCAACGCTTGGTCAATCTTACCGCGTTCTTCCTGGCTGACTTTATCGCCGTATTCTTTAAGTGCTTTTTCCGTTTGATACAGCACGCTGTCGCCTTGGTTTTTCGCTTCAATGACTTCTTTATGTTTCTTGTCTTCTTCGGCGAATTTTTCAGCGTCTTTTACAAACTTCTCTACTTCCGTATCGCTTAACTTGTTGGGCGAGCTGATTGTAATATGCTGTTCTTTTTGAGTGCCCAAATCTTTGGCGGATACGTTTAAAATACCGTTGGCGTCAATATCAAAGGTAACCTCAATTTGCGGCACACCGCGCGGAGCGGGCGGAATACCGTCCAGATCAAATTTACCAAGCGGCACATTGTCCTTGGCCATGGGGCGTTCCCCTTGCAGGACGTTGATGGTTACCGCCGGCTGGTTATCCGACGCGGTAGAGAAAATTTGCGTTTTCTTGACCGGGATCGTAGTATTGCGTTCAATTAAGCGCGTGCACACACCGCCCAACGTTTCCAACCCGAGCGAAAGCGGGGTTACGTCCAGGAGCAATACGTCTTTTACTTCACCTGTTAAAATACCGGCTTGCACCGCCGCACCGATTGCCACGCACTCCATGGGGTCAATGCCGCGTTCAATTTTCTTGCCGACGAGGTCTTCCACATATTTTTGCACAATCGGCATACGGGTCGGACCGCCGACTAAAATGATGCGGTCAATTTGCGAGGCCGACAATTTAGCGTCCGAGAGTGCTTGATTGACGGATTTGCCGCAACGTTTGACAATATCGTCCACCAAGCTTTCCAGTTTGGCGCGGGACAATTTAAGTTCCAGGTGTTTCGGACCGTCGGCTCCGGCGGAGATAAACGGCAAGTTGATGTCCGTTTCCATGGTGCTGGAAAGTTCAATTTTGGCTTTCTCAGCCGCGTCTTTTAAGCGTTGGGCCGCTTGTTTGTCTTTGGATAAATCAATACCTGTTTGTTTGCGGAATTCGTCTACCATCCACGCGATGACGGCGTTATCCATATCCGTACCGCCCAGTTGCGTATCGCCGGAAGTGGAAAGCACGTCAAACGTTCCTTCCGCGCCCATTTCCATAATGGTTACATCCAGCGTTCCTCCGCCGAGGTCAAACACTAATATTTTTTGCTCTTTACCGGCCTTATCAATACCAAAAGCCAAAGCGGCGGCCGTCGGCTCGTTGACTAAACGCACCACTTCCAACCCGGCAATGCGGCCGGCATCTTTGGTGGCTTGGCGTTGGTTATCGTTGAAGTACGCCGGGACGGTGATAACGGCTTTTTCTACTTTTTCACCTAAAAAAGCCTCGGCATCTTTTTTTACTTTTTGCAAGACAAAAGCCGACAATTGCTGCGGCGTAAATTCTTGTCCGCGCAAGTTATATTTATAATTTTCCCCCATTTTGCGTTTGAAAGCGGTTACCGTGCCTTCCGGGTTGGCAATCGCTTGGCGGCGTGCCGGCTCGCCTACGAGCCGCTGGCCGTCTTTTGTAAACGCCACGTAGGACGGGAACGCTTTCCCGCCGATAGAACTACCCTCCGCAGACGGGATAATCGTCCCTCTGCCGCCTTCCATCACAGCCGCTGCCGTGTTAGAAGTTCCTAAGTCAATCCCAATAATTTTTGCCATACTTTTTATCTCCTTTCAGTTAAATTTCTGTGCGGACAAGCCGCTTGCAAATCTATTCTTCCGCATGCTGACCGACAATAACCCGCGCCGGGCGCAGGACTTTACCGTCTAGCATAAATCCCATTTGTACTTCTTGCAATACAAGTCCGTCTTGTTTTTCATCCGCAGGCACCATGGCCACTACTTCCTGGGTAGCTGGGTCGTACGGTTTATTCAAAACGTCCATGCGCTCAATTCCTTCCGCGCGGAAGGCCTTTTCCATTTCCGTCAAAATCATCTGTAGGCCGCTTACTATACTTTTTAATTCATTGGTCGCGTTTTTTAAAGCTTCTTTTTTATTTAGTTGTTCCCCTTGTTTGAGTAAAATTTCGTAAGAGGGCAACAATCTCTCGGCCAATTCCTTTTTGCCGTACGAGATGAAGGCAGCCTTTTCGCGCTCGGTGCGTTTACGGAAATTTTCAAAATCCGCGCTTAAACGTACGAATTGTTCGTAATAGTCGGGCTTGGTTTCTGGCGCAGGAATTTCCGGTTCGGTTTGTTCCGGCACGTCCTGTGCGGTGGTCTCCAATTCCTCTTCGGCCGGGACCGTTTGTTTATGCTGGTGTTTACTCATAATCGTCCTCATCGTTGGGTTGCGGCAAAGCCGTCCAGTTCTGCAACGTGCCCTCTAATAAACTTCCGATAAAGTTTACCAAAGACATCACCCGTGTATACTCCATGTGTTTTGGGCCGATGATACCTAGCATCCCCACCGTTTTATCCCCCACTCGGTATGCGGTAGAAACGATACTCAAATTTTTGAGTTCTTTAAGTTCGTTTTCACTACCAATACTTACATTTAGTTTTTGGTTGGATTTCTCCATCCCTGTCATTTTTTCGTTGAGCAATGTGGAAAAGCGTTCCCGTTCTTCCACCACGCGCATCATTTGTTTTAAATCTTCAAAATCATCTTCGGACGTGTTTTCCAGGAGTTGCCCAAACCCTTCCACATACAGTTCATTGTCTACTTGCGGGCGTTCCATATCTTTTAATACCTGGACGGCCAAGTCGGCCATGTCGGCAATTTCGCGATGGCCGGAGTGGACGTGTTGCCACAAAATTTGGCGGGCTTGTGCCAGCGTGTGACCTTCAATCTCTTCATTAATAAAACGGCTGAGCACCCGCAAGCGCGTCGGATTTACTATATAATTGGTACGTACCGGCCAGTGACGCACCGCCCCGGATTGTGTAACAAGCACCGCCAGCACTGCACCGAGAGCAAGCGGAATGAAATCAAGCCGCTGTACGCGTTGTTCCTGCACGTTGGAAGTATACACAAAACCCGCCGCCCCGGAAAGCATCGCTAGCAAACGCGAGGTTTGGAGCATCATATTGTCCACCTCATTCACGCGGGCGTCGTACGCTTCTTCAATGCGTTCGCGCTCTTTGGCGGCCATTTTTTGCACGCGGGCCAGGTAATCTACGTAATAGCGGTAGGCCTTATCCGTCGGGATGCGCCCGCCGGAAGTGTGCGGCTGGTAGAGGTATCCTTCTTCTTCCAATTCCGCCATGATATTACGAATGGTAGCACTGGAAACGTCCGGCAACGCCTCGGCCGCAATTAGGTGCGAACCGACAGGGCGGCGGGTTTCCACATATTGCTGGACAACCCAACGTAAAATTTTTTCTTTGCGCGCTTTGGCGACTTCCGGTTTTAAAATCCGCATATAATTTTTAGCGTGTGTGCCGTCGGTTATTTTAGCACTCGCTTTTAACCTCTGCTAAAATTATATGCAATTATTTTATTTTTGTCAACCCCTTTTTTAGAGTGCTAATTTTGACCCCCTTGCCGGGGGCAGGCGAGAGGCCTAGAACCTCTGTTTGCTATTGGAGCAAAGTTTTGGCAAAATGGGTTTTCATAGACGGTGCTGCTAGTTGCTTTTTTGCGACGACAAAAAACCCCGGAGAACCGGGGAATTAAAAAGAGATTCCTTTAAATAAATTATAATTTACGGCAAACTGTATCCATATTGTCCACCCCAACCACCCACAGGGTTCGCACCAAAAAGTTTTTTACAATAAGCTCCCACTGCAACAATGGGATGACTCATGCCCGTCGGGTCTCTTTCGCCGCAATAAAGCGTACCGCGCCGAAAGGGATTAATATCATCATTTAACGGGATAAAAAATCCACCGCCCTCATACTTGCCGGACGTACGCAGTAAAAACACTCCTTTCGCTCCACCCACAGCGCTATATAAAGTGATTGCCCACTCCTTGTTTTGACAACCAGAAGCAAGTGTCGTACACAAATACTCTGCTTTCTGTGCATCGGTAAGCCCTACGTCCAATTCGTCTATGTTAGTAGCGTACGCGCCGTTGGCTAAATAATATGTTTCTGCGGCTTGGGCAATTGGTTTTAAAAGGGTGAGTGCCTGCGTGGCTTTAGATTTTTCCACGGCTTTTTGATATTGCGGTAAGGCCACGGCCGCTAAAATACCGATGATTAACACCACAACCAACAACTCAATTAACGTAAATGCTTTGACGTCTAAACATCCTGTAAAACGACTTTTATTTTGCATATATATCCCCCCTTATAAATGGGCTTATAGGCAAAATGTA